>JBAZNK010000028.1 GCA_041649255.1 bacterium | reverse complement strand
AGGCATTCTACCAGCAAGGATAGTAGCTATTACCGAATCTGTTGACCCGCTTATTACAGAAATAGTGTTACTCTGGCAATTTGTACGATATATTTTATTTGTTTCCGGATTGACATCAATTCCCCAGAAAGAAGAGGTAAAGTTAGCATCTATTATAGCTACTACAACAGAATCATTAGAACCATTTATAACAAAAATGCTATCATTATATCTATCTGAAATATATATTTTATTAGACTTCTGGTTTATTGCCAATGCATATGGCCACATACCAACCTTTATACTATCTACTACTGAATCTGTTGAGCTGTTTATTACAAAAACATAACCAAAAATATCATCGGTAACATATGCTTTATTGGTTACTGTATTGATAGCAACACCTGAAAGTCCACCATTAATGTTTATTTCCTTTATAACTGAATCATTTGCCCCATCTATTACATAGACACTACCTGTACTTGTAAGATATATTTTATTAGTATTTGAATCTACATCAATACCTTTGGGGTTAGCGCCAACTGCTACAGTCGCTATTACCGAGTTGGTAACGCCATCGATTACAGAAACAGTATTGCTGTCCTGATTTGTAACATATATTTTATTAGTTTTGGAATTGACTTTAATGTCCCACGGACATCCTCCAACCCCTATAGTTCCTACTACTGAATTGGTTGCCCCATTTATTACGGAAACAATATCGTTGTTACTATGCGCAATATATATCATATTGGTTGAGGGATTAACAGTTATTTCATAAGGACCTTCCGCAACATTTATAGTGTTTATTATTGAATCCGTTGAACCATTTATTACAGATACATTATTACTGCCTGCATTTGCAACATATATTCTATTTGTATTAGGATTTACACATGCCCCTATAGGATACGTTCCATTTCCTCCTGCCGGACCGAGTGGTATAATCCCTACCGGCACAACTTGTGCAAAACTGAGGTTTGAAAATAAGCCTATCATAAATATTCCGATTAATAGCTTTTTCATAGTTTTCTCCTATCTCATTAGTATGAGTTTCTTTGTTGCTTTGAAATCTCCGGCATTAAGTTTTGCGAAATAAATCCCCTTAGCAATTTTATAGCTATTTATATTGATTGTATGATCCCCTGCTTTTTGAGTCCCTGAATACATAGTTTGGACTAATCTACCGGATATGTCATATAGGGTTAAACTTACAGTTGCTTTCTCGGGCAATCCATATTTAATAATGCTATTGCCAAAAGATGGATTGGGATAAATCGATAAGTTTGTCTTTATGTTTTCTATTTTTTTCTCTTCTATGCCAAATTTTAGTGAATCAGTAAGAAATGGCTGATAACAAACTATTCCCATTGTAGAGTTGTCATAGAAATCATAGATTTTCGCATTGATAGTATTAGTGTCTACTGTTCCCCAATAATTATAACGAGCATCTATATCAAAGGAATCGCTGTTAGACACCGCATATCCGGTTGCGTAGATGTTGTTACTATCAATAAAAGCACTGTCTGTTTTGATGTATATAGCACAAAAAGTGGTATCAATTATAATATTATATTTGATTTTAGGAAAACCACAAGAATATATTCCTCCTCCGAATTTAGCATGATTATTCACTATAGTATTTTCTTCAATCGTAACATTTGCTCTTTCTAAATATATTCCTCCCCCATAATCTCGAGCCGAGTCATTAATTATAATATTATCTCTAAGAATAATATTTCCAGCATTAAGCCACACACCTCCTCCATCCCAGTGAGCAGAGTTATGATTAATAGTATTTCTAAGAATAGTAGAGGCACTGTAATCAGAAAATATCCCTCCCCCAAGCCAATTTGAATAATTGTTAATTATACTATTTTCTACAACAATAGGGGTTCCATATAATAAGCGCATTCCTCCTCCACACTGAGAACAAGAATTATTAGCTATACTGTTTTTTACAATAATAGGAGAACCACAGTACGAATATATTCCACCACCACTTTTAGCATAATTATCAGTTATAATACAAGATTCTATTACAGGTGAAGAGTTTAGACAACAAATTCCTCCTCCAAAACCATTAGGGTGACCATCACCCGACGCGTTTCCACCAGTTATTTTAAATCCTTTTATTAAAGCACCTGAAGAATCTGAGTTGCCAAAATCACAGTAAATTACATGATATGCAGTATCTGTTCCAGTAGAGTTTAGACCGTTTAAAGTAACACTGTCTGGATTTGGACTGAATAAGATGATACTATCTTTCATAGTTATACCCAAAGAATCTATATCCCGCACATAATAAATCCCCTTATGCACCATCACTGTATCATAGGTCGAAGACACATTTATTGAATCCTGTATCCCTTGAGCTCCGTTCGATTCGTATACATGTCTTTGGATTGCTATAAGAGGTGAACTTATAATAAGAAAAAGACTTAATGCTCTAAGATATTTATACATTTGTATTTCCAAAATATTTAATAGTTTATCGCATTAAAACCAACTTCTTCATTTCTTTATAATTCCCCGCACTCAGTCTCACAAAATACACTCCCGCCCTTAATTCCTTTGCGTTGAGGGTTGTATTATAACTCCCCGTCGTTTTCTCTCCATTTATAAGTGTTTTTACACAACTTCCAGAAATGTCGTAAACGCTTAATACAACTTGAGTTCTAACGGGTATGAAATATTTGATAATTGTTGATTTAATAAACGGGTTTTGAGAGATTTCAAGTGAAGCGACATCCCGCACTGGCGATAAATTTTCTTCTATTCCTACATAACCTAATGAGTCAGTCTTTATAAGATATACATTTGCAGAATCCGGCGTGCCTGTACCGAAAGAGTACGTATATCCTGCAACTATATAACCTTTATCCGCAGTTTGTTGAACTGCATTAGCGCAATCCCCGTCAGTCCCACCAAAAGTCCGTGTCCATAATGTATCTCCCGTTGAATTAATCTTTATAAGCCATACATCATAACCGCCTGCCCCATAAGAACCGGTCTCGCCTGCTATTATATATCCGTTATCAATGGTCTGTTGAATTGAATTTCCATATTCAGTGCCGGTTCCACCATAAGCTCTCGTCCACAAAGTATCTCCTGCTGAATTTGTTTTTATAATATAAGCATTAAAACAAGTTGGAGTACCTACACCGTAAGAGCTTGTTATCCCTGCAACTATATAGCCGTTATCCGTCGTTTGTTGGACTGAATAACTTCCATCAGTGCTCGTCCCTCCATAAACTCTTGTCCATAAACTATCACCACTCGAATTCGTTTTTATAAGATAAACATTAGTCCCTCCTATACCGTAGGAGTTTGTATATCCCGCAACTATATAACCGCCATCACTAGTCTGCTGAACTGAATAACTTCCATCGTTGTTATTCCCGCCATAAGCCCTTGTCCATAAAGTATCTCCCATTGAGTTTGTTTTTACGAGATAAACATTGGTATATATTGGAGCACCTGCACCGTAAGAGCCTGTCATTCCTGAAATTATATAACCGCTGTCTTTTGTTTGCTGGACTGCGTAGCCTCCGTCATTGCCGGTTCCACCATATGTTCTTGTCCACATTGTATCGCCTGTCGAATTTGTTTTTACAAGATAAAAATCTCCTGCTCCTGCACCATATGAGTATGTCCATCCCGCAACTATATAACCGCCATCATTAGTCTGCTGAACCGACCGGCCATAATCTCCATTATTCCCCCCATAAATCCGTTTCCATAAGGTGTCTCCCGAGGAATTTGTCTTTATAAGGTAAACATCCGGGCCACTTGTGCCGTATGACCATGTTCCTCCTGCAACTATATACCCGTTGTCGGTAGTTTGTTGAACTGAATTGCCGCCATCATCTTTATTCCCACCATAAGTTTTTGTCCATCCTGCATTTACGGGATTGGCTGTAATTAAACCCATTCCCATCAAAACCCAAACTCCTAAATTTTTATTCATAATCCCTCCTTGTTTTTACCTTATAACCGTAATCTTCCTTGTTGTTTTGGATGTACCAGCTGTCAGTCTCACAAAATAGACTCCTGTTTTTAGTTCTTTTGCGTTCAGACGAATACTATAATTCCCCGTCTCTTTTTCTCCGTTAACTAATGTCTTCACACAACTCCCGGAAAGGTCGTAAATACTCAATAAAACCTTCGTTTCAATAGGGATTGAATAACTAACAATCGTATTTTTAATAACTGGATTTTGACTTACACTGAGCGTAGTCGAAGGGGTTTTGATATTTGAGTATTCTTCTATGCCTTCACAAGAATACTTTATTGTCGCATAGTCATATCCAGTGCCTGAACCTATGCTCAATCCTGTCACATACACATATCCATTCCCGTCCAATGCAATTGCATTTGCACAATCACCGCCATTTCCTGGTCCGTTATATCTTTGTGCCCACATTGCATCACCTGATGAATTATATTTTATTGTCGCATAGTCATAAGCAGTGCCAGAACCGTAACTTTGTCCTGTCACATACACATTTCCATCCGTATCTAATGAAATTGCATTTGCATAATCATTAGCATTTTCATTATATCTTCGTGCCCACATTGTATCACCTGATGAGTCATATTTTATTGTCACATAGTCATAATTACTTACTCCCGCCACATATACAACTCCATTCCTTTCTAATACAATTGCTCTTGCCCAATCACTGCCATTTCCCGGTCCATTATATCTTCGTGTCCACATTGTATCGCCCAATGAATTGTACTTTATTGTCGCACAGTCCTCGCAACTCCGTCCTGTCACATACACATTCCCATTACTATCTACTGCAATTGCAATTGCCTCATTATCATCTCCCAACCCATATATTCGTGCCCACATTGTATCACCCGATGAATCATACTTTATTGTCGCATATTTATAAGCGACTGAACACCAACCGTATCCTGTCACATAGGCATTCCCATTCCCATCCACTGCAATTGCGGTGGCGTAATCACAGCTATTCCCCGGCCCATTATATCTTCTTATCCACATTGTATCGCCTAACGAATTATACTTTATTGTGGCGTAGTCATACCCAGTGCCTGAATCAATGCTATTTCCTGTTACATAGATATTCCCATTCCCGTCCAATGCAATTGCAATTGCCTCATCATCACCATTCCCCGTTCCATTATATCTTCGTGTCCACATTGTATCACCTGACGAATTGTATTTTATCGTTACATAGTCTTCATCAGTGCCTGAACCATAACTATATCCTGTTACATAGATATTCCCATTCTTATCTAATGCGATTGCACTTGCCTTATCGTCGCTATTAGCCGGTCCGTTATATCTCCTGACCCACATTGTATCACCTGATGAATTATATTTTATTGTCGCATAGTCATAATTAGTGCCTAAACCGTAACTTCTTCCTGTCACATACACATTACCATCCGTGTCTAATGCAATTGCAGTTGCCCCATCAGTGCTATCACCCTGCCCATTGTATCTTGCTGCCCACTCCTGCCCAAAAATCTGTGTTGATAATATAAATCCTATTGATAGAATAAATAACTTTTTCATAGTTTTTTCCCCCCCTATTTTTATCTTATAAATGTAATTTTCTTTGTAGTTTTTAATGTACCTGCTGTCAGTCTCACAAAATATATCCCGTTTTTATGAATATTCGGTGTAAATGTATAATTTCCTTTCCCTAACGTACCTGTATAAATAACCTCTTTTATTCTGCCACACAAATCATATAATTTTATATCCGCATCCATTTTCTTCGAAATATCCAAATAAATCTTTTCTTTTATTATTTTCAATCCCGCATTCCCAAATCCGCGATCCAAAATTGAAGGTTCTTCTATCCCTTCTTTTTGTATTAAAAAGCATGAATCACTTTTACCTTCGACAATAATTCTATTTAACGAGTCCATCATTTGAACTTTTATGCGACAAGTGTTAGAATTTATAACCGGGACTTTCCAATTCCATCTCGTGCTATCCGAAGATAAATCTTTTACAAGTGTATCAGTATAAGTGCTATCATTGTTGGTAGAATATAGAAGTCTGTAGCAGGAAATTCTTGCTCCGACGGATGTCCACATTATAGGATAAATGGAATCGCCAACCCATTTCTCCCCTCCGTTTGGGGAGACTACGGTAATGCTTGGTGCTACAATAGTGAAATTACTGTCACTCTGGTCGAAAATAGAAATATTATACGTACTCGCCATCTTTATCTTATAGTCTGTCCCGGGTGTCATCCCCCCCCGGTACCCACCAGCTGTATGTACCAGTATTTGCAGCGTTACTTGCTATAATGAACTTGAATGCCCCGCCTCTATAAAGTTCTATTTTTATGTTTCCCGTCACTCCTTCACTCGCCCATGTTATGGGATAAGGATTTCCTCTGACCCAGTTCTCTCCTCCATTTGGGGAAAGTATGGTAAAACTGTCTGCGATTGCGTTGGTGAATAACAAAAATAGCACAAGACAACTAATGTATTTTTTCATTATTTCCCTCTTAAATTTATTTCATCAAAATTAACTTCTTTGTTAGTTTATGTATATCTGTTGTTAGTCTCACAAAATATATTCCTGTTTTTAGTTCTTTTGCGTTTAGGGTACTACTATAACTCCCCGCTGCTTTCTCTCCGTCTACTAATGTTTTAACACAACTGCCGGAAATATCGTAAACACTTAATATCACTCGAGTTCTAACGGGGATGAAATACTTTATAACTGTAGATTTAACAAACGGATTCTTAGTTATTTGGAGCGTAGCAACATCCCGCCCTGACAACGGGGTATTCTCCTCCACTCCTACATTCCCTAAGGAATCTGTTTTAATGAGATAGACATCTTCATTGCCTGCACCAAAAGAGTATGTAGAACCTACGATGATAAAACCACCGTCTGCCGTTTGTTGGACTGAACTACCTCCGTCAAGTGTATCCCCACCAAAAGTTCTCGTCCACAAAGTATCCCCCGAAGAATTAGTTTTGATTAGCCATACATCGCCGTTGCCAGTCTTGTAAGAACCTGTCCATCCGATAACTCCAGTCAGGATATACCCACTGTCTCTTGTCTGTTGAGCTGACAGAATATAGTCAACTCCAGTCTCATTGAATATTCTTGTCCAAACAGTATCGCCTGAGTTATTGGTTTTTATTAAAGATGAGTATATCTTCCACCCACTTGTACTATAAAACCATGTAAATCCTGTAATTATATATCCTCCATCTGTTGTTTGCTGAACCGAACCACCCTCATCGCAGCTATCTCCTCCAAATGTTTTTGTCCATAAGGAATTTCCTGCCGAGTCAGTTTTTATTAACCACATATCACTGATGCCAGCCCCATAAGAGTATGTTAATCCTCCTACGATATATCCACCATCGATTGTCTGCCGGACTGAACGTCCCTCATCCCGTCCAGTGCCTCCGAATGTTCTTGTCCATAATGTATCTCCAATAGAATCTGTTTTTATAAGCCATACATCACTATTACCAGCCCCATAAGAACCTGTTTGTCCGGCTATGATATACCCTTTATCTTTTGTTTGCTGAACTGACCTGCCAGCATCAAACATGCTTCCTCCGAATCTTCTTGTCCATAATGTGTCTCCCATTGAGTTAGTTTTTATAAGCCACGCATTTCCGTAATCACTACTGTCAAGATGTGTTGTCCCGGCTACGATATATCCCCCATCTTCTGTCTGCTGTACTGAACTGCCTTCATCATAATCAGTCCCGCCATAAGTTTTTGTCCAAACTGTATTTCCTAAACTATCTGTTTTTATTAGCCATGCGTTACACTCTGTCATTCCACACATAATATATCCCTTATCAGAAGTCTGTTGAACAGAACCGCAATAATCATCGCCCGTTCCGCCGAAAGTTTTAGTCCAAGTGTTTGCATATAATTGTGTGCAGTAGGGAAATAGAAAAGCAAAAGCAATTAATATAAGATATTTTTTCATAGTTTGACTCCTACTTTTATTTCATCAACAAGTATCTTTACACTTAAATATTCTTAAAACTTATCTTTGTCAATCTTTAATCACCACTTTTTTCATTCCCTCTATAAAATCAAAAAATTGAGGGTGAAATTCCTGTGCAAAATTTGGGGTAAAGATTTACGAAAATCTCTCCTGTAAATTTCGAGAAAATTGAGTGATAAAAATTTCTGCCAAATTTCTTACATAAATTGGTCAAAATTCATCAAAATTCATCAAAACAAAATCGTCAAAAAAAAGGTGATTTCGTTAGAATTAACAAGGGGTTTGCTTGAATTTACTGGGGGTTACGAAAATGCCCGGATCCGCTTAGCAATCGTTTGCCTTAAGCCGCTCGGCCATCTCTCCATTACTTTATTTATAAGGCCTTACAGCCTTTTTCCAAATTGCAAAAACCCATTTCTTCCGTTTTTCTTCCAAAATCTTTCCAGTTTTTCTCCAAAATTCTTCCATTTTTATAACGCATTTTCATTTTATTATTATGAAATTTATACTAAATAATTTACTTGTCAAGAAAAGTCATAAAAACAGGGATTCAATAACTGTCCCTGTTTTACACATATACTGCATATTATGGCGTAATTTGCAGTTTCTTTACCGCATCTCCGAGGTATCCATTGCAGAGATGTGCATATCTGAGTGTCATTTTAATCGAGGCATGTCCCAGCAATTCCTTGATAGTCGTTAAGTTCGCTCCTGACATTGCCATATGACTTGCGAACGAATGCCTACATCCATGAAAAGTAAAGTCTTTTATCCCGGCTTTATTAACTGCTCTCTCGAATAATATCCGGAAATTCTGCACCTTAAATACTTTATCATTAGTTTTCTGCAAGCCATCAAAGACTTTGTATACAGCATCATTAATAGGAATCATCCGTTTCGTATTGGATTTGCTCTGCTGAATGCTTATGAATCTATTTTGTAAATCTACGTCCTGCCATTTCAAGTTAAATATTTCACCTTTTCTCATGCCGGAGTTCAAGGCAACGATTATTATCGGTTTTATTTCTTCGGCACAGTTATCAAGCAATAGAACTATTTCTTCGCGTGTAAGGTATCTAGTGCGTCCCGGTGGTTCTTTAAATAATTTAACCTTAGAACACGGGTTAGTTTTTATATACTCATAGTCAATTGCTTTATTAAAAAAATGCCGAAGGTAAGATAATCCCCTGTTGCACGTGGAATTACTGACAGCGCTTGCTCTTTGATTTTTAAATCTTTCTATCATGGCAATAGAAATCTGATCTAGCCGTATCCCATTAAATGCCTTCGCTGCATCTTTTTTGAGACATTGTAGTTTGCCAACATAATGCGTCCTACTATCTTGATTCTTACATGATTCAAGATAAGTATCCACAAAATCCTCAAATAGTGGCGCTTTACGTTTAGTCCCTGGCCATTTCCCCTCATCCATTTCTACTTGTATTTTCCTATACATTTGCTCTGCTTTTTCTTTGGATAAAGATACTATCCGTTTCACTCTCTTGCCTGATGCCGAGTCAACATAATCTATGCCATATCTGACGCCGGATTTATTTACTATTTTATAAACACCTTTCATTAAAACCTCCCTGATATTGGTATCTGAGGGTGGTTTGCAAGGTTTCGAGGTAGTAACTTGTTGTGAATTTAAACCTTGATTTTCCTTCCTCAATTTTCTTATACCACAATCAGAAAGGGGTTTGCCGTCACATGAAGGCATCTTATCTTTCCACTCCAATATCTTGGAAACTTCAAATTTTACGAGACGACCAATCTTGACAAAAGGAATGGTCTTGTAGTGTGTATATGAATAAACCGTAGATTTTTTTATACCCAATAGATCTGCTACTTGTTCTATGTTTAGCAAATTGTTGAGCTTTACAGATTCCTGATTTAACACAGTTCCCCCGCATTTTTATACGTTTTCCCCTTAATAAGGAGAAAAAATATTTCTAATGAATCACCACGCCCCATTTTGGGGGACGGGCAATTACAAGCCAAATAAAATACGAGAGAAGCTCTCGTTATCGCCCGTAAACACAGAGCTTTATGTTACGATAACGTAACAACTACTAACTTATTAATTTGTTTCGGTCGTTCTGATTTCCTTACATGGCATATCTTACCTATGCCAACAAATCTGAACTCCAGATAATGCATTATCTGCCTTTGTATAAACCAGCTTTCTGCAAGCCAGATATAGCACTTTTCATTATTTCATCCCATCCCTTAAATTTACTTGTTATTCTTTCTAACAGCTGTTTTTCCGAGAGGGTCAGTTTATTTAAAATCTCAGCGAGACGCTTATAGTTTTCCGTGTCATCCGCATAAAGCTCCATGTTACCTATGATTCGGTCAACCAGTTGTTCCTCCGGTATTTGTCTGATTGCTTCTCGCTCCTCGATAATTTGTATATGTCTATCGAAACGATGTTCGACAGATAATACGGTCGGAGAAGAATCTTCACTTTTATATATCTCTTTCATTTCTTTAATCGTTTCGATTATTGCCTCATGAACATGCGGTCCTTTTTCAGAAGATTGAATTTTATATAATGCCCATTTGCATCTTACAGAAAGACTGGAGTTTTTAATGCAATCTATTGCTTTTTCTTTTATCTCACGTTTCATTTGGTCCCAAGAAGAAGACAAATCATTTGGATTAATTACAATCCCTTTGCCTTGCAATACTTCTATTAAAGCGGGCTTTACGTTTTCTTCATAACAGTAATATAAGCTTCCCCTAGCTTTCGCATCTCTTTGGCAATGTTCAATCACACCCGCAAACTCCTGTGATGTTATGAAAAATTGGTTTTTCTTTTGGTCATAAATAAGTCCAAAAATAGAGGCAAACCGCCTTGAGTGTTCAGCACAAGACTTCATATACTCCCGTAGTTTCCCCCTAAAAGCTTCATCCTTTCCAACACAAAGTGCAGCCTCTTCGTCTACAAAAAGGATTGCGGGGCCTATCGAATCCATAAAACCTTGTGAGGTGCTACCGTCGATTAGGTCTGTTAAACCAGCATCAAAAACACGTTGTAGTCCTTTAATTTTTCTTGCATTGCCGGATAAAATGTCTATGTCGGCACCTGCAGTAATCCATTTATCGCGGATTTCAGGTGGGAATGCCATATATGCGTGTAATTGTCTTATTGAAAGTTTCGATATTGTCGCACTGTCAGACACTGCATTTTCAGCAGCTTCTGCATAAAGTATGGAATTGCCCACGAAATCTTTGCCGATATTGAATTCTTTTGCTAGTTCTCGTTGGGTCCAACCATTTTTCTTCAAAACATCCTGAAACATTTTGCCCAACTTTACCTTATTGTTCTCTCCACCTAGGTTCCTCTTGTATGTCTGTCGCATCGATTCAGTCTCGTCGATGTCAACGATTTCGCAAAGGACCTCTGTATAGCCAAGTTCCTTTACGGCAGTGAACTCATGTTCCCCGTCCACAATCGTATAGTGTTGTTCATCTGTTTTCCTAACGACGATTGGTTTCGATGGACTTCCTCTGTGCTCTATTTCCTTCTTGAGTTCTTCGAAACTCTCTTCTGACATATCATTCGGGTTATAACTGTTTGGAATGATTTGTCCCAACGGCAACATTTCTAACTTCTTCATCGCTCCCTCCCTTGGGCCATATAGCCCGGTTGTACTAATTTGTTTGTTGCTCCGGCGTTTATTTTTCCCGAAGTCTCCCATCTATTATGCATTAAACATCACCTCCTTTTTTATGTATTTGATTTTCATTTCAAAAAGCGCCTCCTGTCGGATCAATAGTATAAATAGTTGGACTGTTTTGTACTTCGTCACACATAGTCTCGGGATTATATTCCTCTTGGACTATGGCCTCAACTGTTTTCCTAAGCCACGCACCCTGATTTTTTATTCTTCGCTTTTGCCTCTCCACACGAAGCGCATGAATCCCATACCGTATATTACTAATTTGAAATTGATTCATAAAATCTGTGGGACTCCGGAAACCAAGCTTTTTTAATATATTCATAATTTTATCCCAATTATAGTAAGAAGGATCTTCTGGGAGGTATACATCATAATTGTTGGGGGGAAGGGTTGGGTTGGGGGGCTTGACATTAACATTCGCATCATCATCATTTGCAAATTCAGCTCCCCTTCTTTCTTCTGTTTTCCCATGATGTTTAAAAGAGGTAGTTTCTGTAGATGATGATGATGTATGTTCTGTAATAGGATTTTGCTCTTTAGGTAAAATGGAGTTTACTGTTTGGGTAGAATGGACTTTACTGTTTAGGTAAAATTCATTTTCTTGGATATATGAATTTACATTAGAAAGCAATACATCTTTATGCAAGAAAATTCCAACATTTGGTACCCCATTAAATTTAATTAATCTGCATTCTAACAAGTCCAGTTTTTTTAAGATTTTTATGGCTCTATCGTATTGCTTATCGGAAATATAGCATTCATTAAACCAATCTGTTCTTTTTTTGACCAACCAAAACTTTCCGTCTCTTTGCACCCTCAATTTTGTACCTCCACTTTTTGAAGGAGAATACCAAGATACGATTTGAGATAATAATATCCCGGCCACTAAATCATCATTTGTGATTTTTACGAATATTTTCTGAACCCATACGCCTTCTTTCAGGGCATTTATTTCTTCTATCAAAGAAAACATAAAACACCTCCCGTAAAAAATACCAAGTATCCTTCCACCAAATAATAGTTTTTCATTGCTTCTGTCCTCAAAATTAAATTTTATGCTGCCTTAAACTCGCTCAGAGCATTTATGACCGCATCAATAATCTTTTCTTTTTCGCCATGAATAGTACCAATCTTCAGCTGCTTATTTATGAACATTTCAACCTTGGTTTTCAATTTTTCATCCGGTGATTGGAGCTTTTGGGTTACTTTGATTTTGCTTATCGTTTGTTTGCTAACATTATATTCATCGGCAAGTTCCTGTTGATCCTCGCCTCTTTTTAATGCCTCACGGATTTCTGCTTTCTGCTCCGGGCTTAACTTTGTTCGCAGATCTGCCGGTTTTTGACCACTATTATTAGTGGAGTCAGTCTTTTCGCTGTTATCTTCGGTTGCTACTGCTATTTCCGGAGTATTCGTGTTGGTTGACATTTCTTTTTTTTCTTGTTCGTTTTTAGATTCTATCTGCCCCTCTTTTTCTATTTGCGAAACTCTGGGTTGGCTTAATCCAATAGTTTTTCCTGTTTCTTTCTGAGTAAATCCGATATCTCTTAATGCTTTTACAATTTCTGGGTTTTTCTTCTCCAGTTGTTTTTTGTCTTCTACCGACAGTTGTCGGCGTGCAAGATTAAGTGCTAATCCAAGTTTTATCGCGTCTGCTTCATTTTCAATGTTTGCCGTAGCTATTGGACAGTGTTCCCCCCTCTCTTCCATAATTTGGTATCGATGCCAGCCATCGATAATCTCATTTTTTTCTTCCCAAACCAAAATGGGGTTTTTTAATCCAAACATTTCGATGCTTCTTCTAAGATCATCGAGTTCCTCTGATGTTAACGGCCTAATTAAATCTTGTAATTTTTCCATCTGCTTCAATTCTGCCATTTTTCCCCCTTTTTCAAAACCCTTGACAAGCGATTCTTCGGGTTTACTTTTTTTTGTTATATTAATTCTAAAACTTCAACGATTGCGTTTAACCACCCGCGATAATAGGAATCTCGATTGACGGGATCTTCATCTGTTTCGTATTCAGCTATATTCTCCTCTACTTCGTCGATTCGAATGTCTTCCGTATATCCTTCTCTTACTATTTCTGCCTGCTTATTGTAAATAAGTAGCTCTTCGTATCCTGTTCCCTCTGCAAATGCCTTGCCATCTTTTTCTCCACGCTTGTAGCTGTTTTCAGCAAACTGTTTCCTTTCCGTCCGTAGCCTTTTTATAGTCTTTTCCGAAATAACCTTTTGTTTATCCATATCTTCCTCCTTTTTCATCCGAAAAATCGCTTGTCTCTTTTTTTTTCATTTAATAATTATTATGAGCTTATCCTATAGGGAAAATCACTTCCTTGTAATAAGAGGAACTAAAAAAAATCAATAAAAAAATAAAACTCGTAGAATATTATGTATATGGGGTTTACAGGAAAACTTATTAAAGTGGAATAGGTGAGGAAATTTTCCTTAGTAGGTGGGGAAGTTTATTTTATTAGGATAAAAGATTTTCTCTATGTGGGTAAATTTTGGTTCTTTTTTTTGCTTCTTTTTAATGAAAATTTTCTCCACGCGAGTGAATTTTGGTTCTCTTTTTTGCTTCTTCGTAATCAGGGATATCTACTATGAATTGCTCTCTTAACAGAGTTGTTCTTACTTGTTCTCTCTTTTCAGATTTTTGAAATTCAAAATATTTTATTATCTTCCGGGCATTAAGCCAGTCTTTTATAGAGCTAATACGCCTAGAAAACCAATAAGGATTTTTTGAATTGTCGTAATGTAACTCCGATTCAAGAGTTTCGGCATCAATCCATTCATTTACTTTGAATTTTCCATCCAAAACAAGATGAAGGAAACGGAACGTCCTGGGTCCAAGGGGGCAAGTTTTTTCTTCTTCTCCTCTACCAGGAAAGATAACAAGTTCGGCAAAAAAGCTTTTGTGAGGACGACTTTTAGGTCTTAACTGGAGCTTAAAAATAAGTTCTTTTTTTGTTTCTTTTTCAGTAGTTATTTTTTGCATATAATAATTTAATACTTTGAGTATATTTTGAAAATAATCTTTACCTGTAATTTTAGGCAAGAAAATAATATACCCTTTTCCGCGCTTTATAGCACAAGATACTATCATCCCTCTTCCATCTATTACGGCTATTTGCTTTACTTCACTTTCTTTCTCTGTATCTATTGTTCGGTAAGCTATCATTTTCTGGGGGTTAAATCCCGAAATATCGGAGGATATTATCTTTATCTCTGATGTAGGTTTTAATAATATATGTGAATTAATATCTAATGTCTTAAGAATTTCTTCCGGGGTTCTATGCCCATGATCAAAAACGGAGGTGTTTTCAGGAAGACTCTCAAGTATATTTGTCTCCGAATGCTCCATACTTGGGTGGCAAACAAATTTAGGCATAGTAGGAAGGTCACTTATACCATTTCCATCCAATAATACAATAACATTGCCATCGTCTAACCATACAGGAATATTATCAAGAAATCTTTCCCACTTCGTATTTTCTCTTTCTTGTTTCATTTCCTGTCTCGCATCTTCTATTTTCTTTTCCATATCAAAATCAAAATCTGGAACAACAAACCTGTGCGATGGAACAACAACTATTGGCTCTAATTTGGGTTCTGTTGTGTCTTCTTTTAATTGTAAATCTATTATTAAACCTGAATAATCAAGTAAGGAAATATCCGCTACAGAATAATAAAAAGATTTAATATCATTTATATTTTCATCTGCCCGAATTTTTTTACTTGCGTTATCATTACATATCCTATTTGAGAATATCAATATTTTGTTCATGATATGATTAGGATGTAGGGAAGCTTTGTTTAAGGTTGATTTTAAGCACTTTCTGGATTTTGACTTGGTTCGGTTTAGTCGGCTCATTTTTTATAACAAAGTGCTACTTAACTTTTTGAAGATAATATAGAATACATTAGAAGTCAAATGAAAATAAATAATGTGATTTGAAAAACAACCTGCGCTGGCAAATGCGCCAGAAAAAAAGTCAAAAAAAACTTTCTTGACTTCTTGTATTCATATAATATAGTCAACTTGGCAGGACATAACATGCTTAAAGTGGGCGTTGCTTACTTTAAGTATTGTCGTTTGAAGTTGTAGATAGTTTTAACTATGAATTTGGCAAAGCTTCTTTGCCATGCAGTTAAGTTATAGCTTCTTGTGGTGTCCTGCCTTTTTTCTAAAAAACAATTTGACTTTTCTGACAATCGTATTTAACTTGAAGAAGTCTGTATTTATCGTTCTTTGAAACCTAAAATGTAAATTATCGCTTACTTGTTTAAAGCCCTTGGAAAGCCAAGTAAGTCCCCGATAATTCGGGGGTGTGCTGTTACCCTTTAGTCTTTCCAAGGGTAGTCATAATTTCGGTTATGGCTGGGTAATGGTGTGCCCCTTTTTTATTTGCCGGGGGCAATAAAGTTGAGAAGGATATATCTTTCTCACTATACTTCTTATGCCATATTTTTTGTGGCATTTGAGATAGGGAGGATTTAATTCAGGCGGAAGCTTGAAGGGAGGGAGAAGATGGTATTTGTTAAAACAATCCTTATCGTGATAACAATTCTCTTATGTCTAGTGTTAGGGGTGTTTATTGCGAATAGAAAAATCATAAAAACATCGGATCCAGAGTGGTTTAAGAAAGCAATAAGTTATTATAAAGATAAAGAAAATTTTCTTATGAAAGATGATGCCAAATTAGGAGTAAAAGAATCTGATCTAACTTCAGGACTTTCTTTAATAAAAAAAGCTAAACAGGTAGGCATTTCATGGAAGAAAATATGTGCTGTTCTTACAGGGCTAGGTTTGTGTCTTATAGGTCTTGTGTTAATTGGGGCTGCTATTCTTGACCAAGAGCCTACTAGTCGATTAGCCATCTTACTGGCTGGTGGTGTTGTACTAATTGCAACGGGAGGATTAACTATATTAAGGGTTTTAGGACTTACGTGGAAAGTTAATGCTGGAAAAAATGGATTTCTCATCGAGCCTGTGCGTGAGTAAAAAGTACCTCTTTTTATTTGCAGGCAAGGAAGAGAGATGGCAGGAATAAAAATAAAGAAGAGATAATTGGTACAAACGTCGGAGTAGCTACTGAAGCTTAGATTAGCACTTGGGCAGAGTTCATTAGGTAAACAGCGGGCACTGTCCCTGACGTCATAATGGAAGGAATATATGAATTTTTTTCAAAGAGTTGGAAAAACATTAACTAATCTTGAGGCAATAGCTGCTGAAGGTAGAAAAATAATTGAAGAAAAACAATATCGTGCATTAATATATAAACAATTACAAGAAGAACTACATAAAAGTGTTTTGGCAAATGTTAAAGGATTATTTATACAAATTGGTATCATTATTATCGCTTTACTTATCTCTAAACATTCTAATAATCTATGGCCATTCAGGATTACTATATGGTTAATTATTTTATGGAGTATTTGCAACAGCCTTCGTGGATTACATGCGGGATTTAAACTCTGGGAAGAATATCAACAATGGAGACCGATACTAGACTGTTTTGAAGTGAGCATCGGGGGAATTGTATTTAGTGTTATATCTTTAGTTATACTTTTGTTTTCCTTGAATTTTTTTAAAGGGACTCTTATTTATCCCGAAATAAAAGATACTAAATACTTACTGTTTAATACATATAGTCTTCCAGAATATAAAACAAATATATCTATGGATACGACAAACACATCTATCGTTAGAACAAAAATAGATACTTCAAAAATAAGTATCTCTGCCACTAGTGACACTGTATCAAAAAGACAACCTGTAAAATTAGCGGAGCCTGTTACGAATAATAAATCTTTAACGCTGGGGACACATTCTCTTGAGGGGGTAGCCATAGAAAGAATTAAAATAGGAGGAAATATAAACATGATAACTCTAATAATACTTCTGATAGCAAGTATACTTATAACTATAGTCGTTACCACTAAAGTTGTGGTAATAAAATGCCGACAAGAATTACAGCAAAAAAATGCTTTGTTAAAACAAAAAATGGATTCTATGAAAACGACCGACTTATTCTGGTGCACACCTGAAACCAATCCAATAAATCCAATACACGAACCAGGGCTATTGGTTGGATACTATGGGATATTTATACCGGAACAAGACATAAATGCAATTAAACTTTTAGGAAAAACAATTGATATCAACAAACACAAAATATGCAGGGCGGGGGATATGGGAATAAAAATAGATGATGAACTCCCAATACCATATATTTTTATCGATATAGCAAAAGGAAGAGGGTATTTCAACGTAACTGAATTATCGGAGATAATAAATAAAGGATAATATGAGCGAAAATCAAAAAAAAGGTTTTGGGATACAGCCGTAGACTTTATTAGAGGAGGAGAAGATGAAAACATTATTTAACTTATCAGTAATAGCATTGTTGCTATTACCTAACATTGTATTTGGAGGAGGAGATTTCCAAATATGTACTGCAAATAAAGACCAGGAATATCCAAGGGTAGTGTTGGGAAGTTCTAATTACTTAGTAACATGGATAGACCATAGAGCAGGGGACGGGATTGGCTATGCTAAAATTTATGGACAGCTTGTATCTCAAAGCGGAGGACTAGTTGGCAATGAATTTATTATAGGCGATTCAATAAACCAGCAGTGGCATAGTTGTGATATAGCATATGGGAACAATAAATACCTTGTGGTGTGGGCAAAAGGTCCTTTCGTTACCGTTAACACTAGGGCAGTAGGACAGTTAATTAATACAAATGGAACTCTTTCTGGAAGCGCATTTTTAATATTTGAGGGGGCGACGGAGGCAGTAGTAGCTTCTGATGGTACAAACTTTCTTGCAGTTTCAGGCAATTGCGGCCAAAGAATCTCATCAACAGGAAGCTTGATGGGAGATACAATTAGTCTCCCGGGAATAAATGATCAATGTGATATGGTATATGATGGTTCGAATTATCTTATTGTATATAGAAGTTATAATTCTTCTAATGATATTTATGGTCAACGTGTATCTTCCGGAGGATTATTGGTAGGGAATCAAATTTCTATTTGTATAAATAGTTTCTCACAAGATTATCCAAGAGTTGCCAAAGGGAGTGCAAATTGTATGGTTGTATGGTGGGACAATAGGGGAAGTCACGAGGCGGCTTATGGACAACTTATATCTTCAAGTGGCAGCTTAATAGGAAATAATTTTAGAATTTCCAACAGTAATCTAAGTTACGATATTTTTTTACCGGTCGTAGCAGAGTACGGAGCAAATTATATAGTAGCATGGTATTATTTCTGCGGGTACGTCTATGGACAAAAAATTACAAGTGGAGGAGTGTTGCAAGACACTAATTATCTAATAACCAACAATGGGGGAGCTTATCTTCAAATCAGTGGGAACAGTACAAATAATCTTATGGCCTGGGATACCGACTTTGGAACAGGAACAGATAATGACATATATGGAACGGTTGATCTATCTTTTCACGGAATAGAAGAAAAAGCAAGTTTATACAAACCTGAAATCCAGATTTTACCAAATCCTCTTCGCAATTCAACAACAATCGGATATAGTATTTCAGAAAATACAAATGTTTCTATATCTATTTATGACATTTCGGGGAAATTAATAAAGGTATTGCTTGATAAAAATGTAGAGCCCGGTAATTATACTATGCGTTGGGATGTTAATAATGGACTGGATAGGAAGTTATCATCGGGTATTTATTTTATCAAATTTGTTGCCGGTAATTACAAAACCACAAAAAAACTTACACTAATTAAATAAAAATTAACACAGCGGGCAAGGCTCTTAATCCCCACCCGCTGTTGTTTTTGTCAAATCATCTTAGAAAGCACGTCCCGCACTTCTTTGGATTGTCCACATAACCAGAGTCGTTCAAGCAGTTCATCCTTTAATTCCCTCAATCGTAGTTCCTCTTTCTCAATATCAATATCGGATTTGCCTCGTAGTGCCACTTCTTTTCCAAGTTTATCTCCCTGAAAGATACCTCTTTCCCACTGGCTCAACTCATGATAGCCGTGAGTAAATCCCAATTTTCCTTTTACCTGTTCTTCCAATCCATCCTGAGTATTCTTTAGTTTCAGAATCTCTTGCACTATTTTATCAAGTCCCCATTCTGAAATTATCTGTTTCTTAAGCTCTGTTGTTGCTTCAGCGTGCTCTTTTTTGAACTTTGCGACTGCTCTGTCATATTTTGAAAGCAGTATCTTCTCTGCCTTTTCACGAAGTTTTACCGTAACATCGTTATTATCACCGTTTTTCATCTCTCCTCCTTTTTACATTAATTTTTCAATCTTCAAAGATATCCAACTGTCTTTGCCTATTATCACGTGGTCTAACACAGGAATATTCAATATTTCCCCTGCCGCTATGATTTGTTTTGTAATTTCTTTATCGGAACTGCTTGGTCCTGGATCTCCGCTTGGATGGTTGTGCGCAAGAATTATGCTTGCCGAGTTTGCCAGAATAGCAGGTTTGAAGACTTCTCTCGGATGCACCATACTCGCATTCAAAGTTCCAATGCTAACCGTGTTAATACACAGCACCCTATTCTTACAATCCAAACAGAGAACCACAAAATATTCCCTATCTTTTTTGCGAAGGTCTAAAAGTAATTCCCATACAGTTTGTGGGGTTTTTATAGAAGGTCCTAATTTTTCACTTGTTTCTCGCACCATCTGAATTTGAACTTCCAATCCCTTGTACATGCCCATACCTCCTGTGATGGCCAGGTAACTGGCTACCAATTCCCAGTCTTTACCGTGCTTTATCTTCTTTTAAGAAGAATGGCGTGCAGAACCTGATAAGTAAATTACACAGATAATAAGCCCGTTAGGACAGTAAGACGGTCTGGCATAATCTTTTTATCCGTCTCTCTTTAACGCCAGGACCTGCCCCCGTTATTATGCTTTTAAAATTACTAACTGTAAAAGAGATATAATCGTTCCCATAATGATACCTGCGGTTATTATCACCGATGTTGGAAATGCCGAATCCAGAAGTTTACATACAACTCCCGGATTTTGTTTCTCTGCATTCTGCCGGATAATTTCCGACAGGTTTATCTCATCTATAACTGTTTTTACAAGCTCTTGCAATTTGTCCACATTACCCAAACCCTCCGTGATTTCCGATACCTCTCTATACCATCTCCTGCAAAAGAATTTCGCAAACCCAGGAATGCTTTCATTAACACTTAGCTGTAATTCCTGTCCTAATGGGACAAGACCTTCAACTATTTGATTTACCGGTAATAGTTTTTTCAGCATCTTTCCCATGCTTTCTGCCGTTATTTGTTTCAACAACAGTTGACTAAACACTACTTTGCATAATACCCATAAGATTAAAATACATACAAGCGGGTTGATTACGAAAAGCCATATATAATGGTTATTCATCTCCCCTCCTAAAATTTAATATAACGTCTACTCCGTTCTTTTATTTTTTCCTGTTCGTCTTCTGAAAAACAGAACTTACGGGTAAGCTGGCTCAATGCACCTTCTATCATTTGAACATCTTCTAAATGCCGGTGTTTTTCTGCTTCCAAAAATATTGATAGCGAAATTCCTTCGGGTCTTGTTAATTCATCATCTTGAGCTTTCATCCCCCCTCCCTATCCTGCCGTTCGGACAGAATTTGCAAGCATTTTTTAAGCACATAGTTCTTGGAATCCCTGGACTCCTCCTCTCGCAGCATCTCCTGCCTCAAGCGAGATTCTCGTATCCATTTCATAAGTAGGTCGGCTGTTTCCAGAGTTAAAACGATTATCGTTATCCAAAGTGGTCCTTTGGGAAATTTTATTCTCATTGTGCCACCTGCCTTTTATGGTCAAATCTTGTAGTCGTTTTTTGCTCTGATAAAAGTAACAGCTTTTCATAAATCCTGGGATCAAGATTTTCTAACTCTTTTGTATTTACCTTTAGGTAATTATTGGGATTGTTTATCTTGTATTCCGCAAGCACTTGTATTACTTTATCTATCGGGAACACGTCCGAGCTTGCAGGATAAAAGTCAAATACCATGTCATTTACGGTTACCGCTCCTTGCTTGGCTACCATGGCTTTTAGCGTTTCTTTTTCCCTTTTTAGTAGGGCTTCAAGGACAAGCACCTGACTTGCCACTTCTTTCGGAGTTGAGGTCTTAGGGTGTACAGGACAAGTATCTATATATGAACACCATTTACAATAAGAATTCGGTTTTGGGTCAAACTTGTTTTCATCTATCGCTTTGCTAATGGTTTTCATTTTTTGTCCAAGAAATTGTTCCGTAAGTTGAATATCCTCCAGATTCCGCTCAGTCTCGACCAATTGTCCGTATCTTATAAAATCCAATCTGCAAATAAAACGCTTGAGTGTGGGGTATTTTTTGTGTGCCAACATCGCGTAGGACGATAGTTGCAGGTTATTATCAATTTCAGTTTGAGAAATTATTTTCCGAGAACTCTTGTAGTCCGTGATAAGTCCAGTGGTTTCATTCACTTGCAACAAATCAATAATTCCCCGAAAGTTGTATTTATCAATAGGTTTCTCTATATTTTCTTCAATGCCGACAATTGTTTCCACATCCAGATTGTGGTGTGTTACAACAAATGTCTCAATGATTTCCGTAACTTCCTTGAGGATGTCGATATTCCCCACGCTTGCTACTCCTTCACCGATAATTGAATTCAAACTCCTTTTATGCCCGTTTGTAAGATTCTCCGTGTAAATCTGAATTGCTTTGTGTGCAGCGCTGCCAACTTGTGCCTCTTTTCCGGACACATCGGGAATGTGTTCAACATATTTTCTCTTCCATGCAAGGCTACATTGGTCAAATAAATTAATTCTGGATACGCTGAAAGGTTCTGTTACCATAGTAGTTTTCCTCCTTTCCGTATAAAATGTTTGGGGCTACCGAATCCTCAAGCAGCCCCTTTTGTAGTAATAATCGTGGTTATACGGCAGCTGATTGCAACTCTTCTATGAAATCGCTTACATCCGCACAGGATATGTTATCAGTAATATCTGATGTGCCAAACCTTTCTTCAAGCCGTTGGACGATCTCATCCTTCGTTAAATTTTCGTTATACAACATGGCCCAGACTTTTTTTGATTGTTTCTCTGTGCAGAGTTTTTCTTCCCCATCACCTTGTGAACTTCGACCTGTTCTGCCGGAACTCTGTCTTGTCCCCTGTCCTGGTTTCCCGCTACCTGTTGGAGTAGGAGTTTTAGGGGGTTCTTTTGGCGTAGGGTTTGTAGGAGAAGTCTTCAGCTGTTCTGATATTTGCTTATCCAGTAACTGGAACAGTTGAGTACTGACTTCTGTAACATCTTTCTGTGCGGTAATTGCTCCACCGATTGTCAAATCAGCCCTTATATTCTCAAAATCTCCCGTCTTTACGGTGCGCCCGAAGTGGACTTCCAAAGAATCCAATCTAAATCCTTCTATGATATTCATCTCTCCTCCCTTTGTTAAATTTTGTTGATATTATTGGTAGATAATTTATATATGTGATAGTGTGACTTCTTTTAATTTACGGGGTAATTCCGCAATCCTATCCACATATATTGATTTATCAAAATGCAGTTTCAATTCAAAAACGCTACTGCCTTTTATGCCTACGCAAATTACTTCAATTCTGTATTCTTCTGCATACTGAAGTAAGTCATCTATGTCGAAAGTGCCGTTCAAATCACCGTCTGTCAAAATAATGACAAGTTTTTTGTGTGCTTGTGTTTCTTTCGCCAATCGTAAACATTCCTTCAATGCCAAGGCGAAATTCGTTCCTCCTTGTGCTTGTAACCCCATAGGTATTCTCCGTAATATGGTATCAAGAGATGCAGCTCTATTCCCTTTTATTAATTGTGGTGTATCATTAAAACCTAATAACGCTGTCTTTACCTTTGGTATAGTGGAAAGAGCTTTGTAGAGATTGCTTGCTATCTGAATTGTAGTTTCCTGTTTTTCCCCTGCCATGCTTCCAGAGCGGTCAAAGCATAGAACTATGCTGGTTTCATCTATAATTCGGGCTATTCGTTTCACTTCTCTCCTTATTCTTGGCTCTTCCGGATTGGTTTTAATCTCATGAAAATGCGAAGAATTAAATCGTATCCCTACAACTGATGGTGCCATTCTTCTTATACTTCTCTGGAATAGGATAGATCTTAGACTGTTCCTTATCTCTGACACAATAGAGTCATTTATTTGTGGACTGTAAGGTGCAGTTTCTTTTTGTTCGTGTAAATCATAGGGCTTATCAATACAGGAATGGATTCGTTCAAGGGATTCTTTAGCAATTTCCTTTTCTGCTCTTTGCATTAATTCCCTACATTTACGTAGTACACCACTTTGTTCTGCCAGTTGTTGTAGTTTCGAGGCATCGGATTTATCTAACTTCCTTCCTGCACCGGCAGACTTTGTTAATTTGTCTAATAGCTCAGGCGTAAGTTCTGGTGAAGGCTTGCCCTTCTTTTTACCTTTTTGTTTCTCTTCCTCCACCCAGTAATCCTTTATCGCTTCAAACAATTTTTTGACAAGTTTTGGTCTGTCTTTAATTTGGGATTTCCTTGCTCCCTTGGCTATTGGCTTTATCTTTTCGAAGGTATCATGAAGTGGATGACTGTCTGGCAGATTTTTTACATCCTTACCATCAAACTTTATTTTCCGTTTACGCATAAACTCTACTGAAAGCTCAATCAAAGCAGATAGTTTGTCTTTTTTTGTATTCAATGGTATAGTTGCAATATCCGGACTCTGCTGATAGGTGGTGTTCACAAGGGAAAGTGTAAACGGGACTGAACCGGGCCAAGTATTAGGCACAAAGTTAAAATCATTAGAGTCGCAAATAACATTATTTAATATGTGTGGTTTCGTAATATTATCCTCGCCTGATAACAGATGTGCAGATTCGTGATATGATAGCCCTACAACAATAGAGAAAAGCAGTTCCTTGCTTGCATTTAACACGAACTCTTCGCCAAGAAATTTTCCCAAAGTTGCATCCGATATTGGCAATCCCAATACTTGTTTCGGCTTATAAACTGCACAAGGTTGTGGCGAATCTTCGATAGGAACAGAAAGCCCAATTACTCTTTTGGTATAGTGCCTTATATAATCTGCAAGGGATAGTTTCATTGACACCTCCGTTCAACTGCAAATAGTTTTAACTGTGGGATGGATTGAGCATCAATAGATTTTCTTAGCTTGAATGCTTTCATACTTTGCTCATAAATCCAACCCCTGAGTCCATTTAGTCCCTGTTGGTTATATTCGGATAATTCGGTATCCTGTAGAAAATCAGGCAGTTCTTTCATCCCTTTCTTCCTAAATACCCTTGAGGCAAGAAACATATATGCTCTATACCATTCATCCGAAAGAGGCATCATTAGAGAAGCTGTAACAAGATATGCTAAACATTCACAGTCACCGGCTTCATTTTTTCCCATTGCTGAATAGGATACCCGTTCTTCTTTTATCGCTGTTATCATCCATTCCGGTATAGCGTCAGCCCATTGCGCTCCTCCATATAAGACTAAAGGTCTATTCGCTTCAAGAATTTCATTCCTTTCCATCATGCACCTCTTACAACAAACTCTTTCGGAATTACAATATTAACTGCCTGTCTTATCCTTTCACAAGCAAGAGAACGGATATTTATGTCCGGGATTGCATTAAGAATATGCTCTGAAAGAGCTATGATATACCTTTGCGGTTGATGTTGCCTCAAAGTTGATGTCCACAAAAAGTCCGCAATTGGGCTGTAGCCGATGTCCCAGCCAAGCGAATCGCCTTCTATTGTATCCGTAAGAGCTTTGAATATGTCAACTCCAAGTTTCCAATTTATCTGCTGGTCTATGTCAGGAATTTTCTGTTTTAGTTTTTGATATGCAGGCTTCTTGGCAATAAGCGATTTTAATATCTTTGTGATAGTCTTCGGTTCTTTACTATAATCCTGATACAAAATTACCAGTCTTCTTGATTCTGCGTTAGATAACCGTTTCATATCATCTGTGAGATAACGGTCTGAGCTCAAGGGATTTGCGGTCAAAATAAATTGCACATTGGAGAAATCTACTTTAGCTTCTGAATTTTGATACTTAGCGGATTGAATGGTATAATACCTATCCTCATCACTAAAAAGTCTGTAAAATTCACGCCGTGTT
>JBAZNK010000027.1 GCA_041649255.1 bacterium | reverse complement strand
ACTTTAGAAATATCCGTTCCTGTAGCATCGGTTGCGCTTGGCGCAAAACTAATAGAAAAACATTTGATTTTAAGTAGGGCTTCCGGGGGACCCGATTCTAAATTTTCTTTGGAACCCGAGGAGTTTAAAGTTATGGTTAAATCAATAAGAGAGGTAGAGAAAGCGATGGGCAAAGTGTCTTATGATTTAACGGAAAAGATAAAGAAGAGCAGAGAGTTTTCGCGATCTTTATTTGTTGTAAGAGATATAAAGGCAGGAGAAGTATTCACGGAAAAAAATATTCGTTCAATAAGGCCCGGTTATGGACTTCATCCGAAATATTTGAAAGACATTATAGGGCGGAAAGCAACCCAAAATATTACGCGCGGGACCCCATTGAAGTGGAGACAATCGAAATGAATCTTAAGAAAGACGAAATGAATCTTAAGGAAGAAAAGGGGCAAAACCCTCAAAATATTAAAGGGAAAATAGTAAACCATGTAGCAAAATTTTCTTTTGCCTCTTTTATTGGGGGATTGGGCGGTTTCTTTAGTAGTTATTTTGGTGCGTTACTTTTGGGACCAACAATTTGGGGAACTTGGCAGGGAGCAATGCTTGTCTTACAGTATGGGAGCAGTTTGCACTTAGGTGTTCCCAACGGTATGGATCGAGAACTGCCACTCATGAGAGGGAAAAAAGAATTAGGGAAGCAAGCAATTATTACGGATGTGACCTTCACTTTTAGTTTTATTGTTGCTCTTATAGTTTCATTAGGAATTTTGGTTAGCACATTTGTCCTAACTATGCAACCGGAATTGAAACTTAGTTTACAATTTATTGCAGCTATGATATTTTTTCAGTATATATCTGCTTTTTATGGGTCATTTTTCAGGGCTCACAATGAGTTTGGTATCGTAAGTAAAGTTGCGATTATTGGTGGGTTAGGAAATTTTTTTAGTATTGCTTTGATATTTTTCTTTGGATTTCGGGGGTTTTTAGGGGGGCAGTTGATTCGGTTTTTTGTTATAACTTGTTATAGTTATTTTAAGAGTTCCTATTCTATAAAATGGCGTTGGGATAATCGATGTTTAAATTCATTAATTATGATTGGTTTTCCCATTATGTTAATGTTATTTGCTAATTTACTTTTTACAACGGTTGACCGTATATTGATTCTGAAGTTTTTGAATACTAAAAGTTTAGGATTTTATAGTTTGGGAAATTTGGTTTTTGCCCCGTTACTTATGATTTTTACTGCCAGTAATTCAGTTATGTATCCAAGGTTTACAGAAAAATATGGAGAGACCGGAACTACTAATTCTCTTATAAAATATATTACGGTGCCTATAAAAAATCTTGCCGTTTTAATGCCTATTCTCATAGGTGTTATCTATATTGCTCTTCCGTTTCTTGTTAGAGTGTTTTTGCCTGCGTATATAGAAGGCATTGCAGCTGCACGTATTTTAATAATGGGACTTTTTTTCTATGGAATTGCCGGAATGGCTGGGAATATGTTTTTAACGGTTAACAGGCAGGTTATGTATCTTGTAATTACTATAGGGAGCGCATTGCTTAACTTATGTTTTAGTTATATAGGGGCTAAATTAGGTTATGGTATAATAGGAGTTGCTATTGGGGCATCTTTGGCGTATTTTATTTTTTCAATAACTTCTGTAATATTAGCTATGCGATTTGCCAAGGCCTCTTTAAAAGAAATTAATAAATTGTTAATGGGTGTTTTAGGACATATCTTTTTTGTATGTATTATTCTTACGATATTTTCTATCTGGGTGCCTGTTTTCCCTTCCAAAATGTCCTCAATGATTAATGTAACAATACTTCAGGAATTGATTTTCCTGAGTTTAAATGCGTATTTTATCTATAAGATTTTGCATAGTGAAATAGGAACTTTATTTATTAGGAGGCACAGCATATGAAATGGTGTTTTATATTATCTGATGATTTTTACTTGCCGGAATTTTTGGGTAAGATTGCTTATCAAGTAGTCAAAGAAGGCGATGAGTGTATTGTAGCCGTAAACAGTAAAATAGCAGAATACGACAAACAAAAATATTTCCCCGAAAATGCGGAGTTTTTGTCTAAAGTAGACTGGTGTATTGAAAATTGTAAAAAAAATAAAGAAATTGTGTTTAGTGGTTTGTCGTGGAAAGAGTTTTTCCCTACCTTTATAAGAAAGACAAAAACACTTTGTTGCGATTATAACAACTCGGTAGAAATAATTTCTCAACTATACCAATTTTTTGATTTTATAATACAAAAAAAACGTCCGGACATAATAATTAGTGAGCCTCCATCAAACGTATCAAATGGAATTGCATATCATCTTTGTAAAAAAAACAATGTAATCTACTTGGGGTTAATGAGTTCCAGATTTGAAAATAGGATAGATGCTTATGATTTGGAACATACTTGTTCCAAATACGAAGAGGAATTCAATAAAATACTAGATTCTACTATCCCGGAAGATGAAAGAGAATTTGCCCGAAATTTTATAGAAGATTTTATATCTCATAAAAAAAAGCCTTCATATATGAAAGTAGCAGTGAATTGGTTTTATGAAACTAACTTTATAACTCATTATGCAAAAAGAATAAAACAAGTATGTCGACCATGGATCAGATATTTACTGAAAAGGAATGAATTAAAAACATTTGATTATGAAAGCGAAAACAGGTTAAAAAATGTTCCATTAGCTCCTTTGGCAGGTATAAAAAGCTGGTTTAGATTTTTGGTGCAACCTGACAAATTTGATTCTCCGAACAATACCGATAGATTTTTTCTTTTTCCGCTGCATGTTCAACCAGAAGCATCTACCTCAGTTTTAGCCACATATTTTTATGACCAGCTGAATACAGTTAGAAATATTGCCTTTAGTTTACCCTTTACCTATAAACTATATGTAAAAGAGCACCCCGAAGCTATTGGTACTCGGCCAAGCAATTTTTATAAAGAACTTAGAAATATTCCCAACGTTTGTTTAATTGCTTCCCATGAGAAAGTGGGAAATTTAATAAAGAATTCGTGCGGAATTATAACTTTAACGAGTACGATAGGTATGGAAACGGTTTTGGTCGGGAAACCCGTTTATTTATTAGGAAAGGTTTTTTATTCGTATCATCCATTATGCAAAAAAATAAATAGTTTTGAAGAGTTAAAGCAAATTTTAGAAACTGATTTAATCAATAAACCAAACATTTTTAATTTAGAAGAAATAAATATTCGTTTTATTATTTCTTATTTCAGAAATACTATACCGGGTGATTTACTTTTAGGTAGTAGAGAGAATGATACTAATGACTATAAAGTAGTATTTGAAAAAATTAGAGATATTTTTAAGAGGCTGATTCAATAATAAATTGCAATGCACTGGGTATGAGAAAAGGGGGATAAAGGTGAAAATTTCTATCATTCTGGGGACAAGACCTGAAATTATTAAAATGGCACCTATTGTTAGGGAGTGCGAAAAGAGAAAGATTAACTTTTTTATTCTGCATACAAACCAGCATTATTCAGAAAATTTAGATAAAATCTTTTTTAGAGAATTACAGTTACCTCATCCAAAATATAATTTAAAAGTTGGTTCAGGGACACATGCCGAGCAAACCGGAAAAATGTTGATAGGTATTGAAAAGATTTTAATAAAAGAAAAACCCGATATTGTTTTAACAGAGGGAGATACGAATACTGTTTTGGCCGGTAATTTAGTGGCAACAAAATTACATATTAAAACCGGACATATAGAAGCAGGTTTAAGGTCATATTTTAGAGAAATGCCGGAAGAAATTAACAGGATTTTAAGTGATCGTTGTTCGGATTATTTATTTGCTCCAACAGAGAAAGCAAAGGCGATTTTAGTTGGTGAGGGAATACCGAAAAATAAAATTTTTGTTACCGGGAATACAATTGTTGATGCTGTCTATCAGAGTTTAAAATTAGCAAAAAGTAGCTTTATTTTGAAAAAATTAAACTTGGAAGAAGGAAAGTATTTTTTACTTACTATTCATCGAACGGAAAACGTTGATAACGAAAAAAGATTAAAGGGGATTTTAGAAGGAATAAATTTAATTTATAAAAAATTCAAACTACCAATAATTTTTCCTATTCATCCCAGGAGTAAAAAAATGCTCAAAACATTTAAATTGAAAAACCCCCATGGGGTCAAATTTATTGAACCAGTTGGCTATTTAGATTTTCTCCGACTTCAAGCGAATGCAAAGTTAATTTTGACCGATTCAGGTGGTATTCAAGAAGAAGCTTGTATTTTAAAAATACCTTGTGTAACTTTGAGAGATAATACTGAAAGGCCTGAAACATTGGAAGTAAAGAGTAATATTTTAGCAGGGGCGAATCCTATGAAGATTTTAAACAACACTGAAAAAATGTTGATGAGAAAAAAAGACTGGAAAAATCCTTTCGGTTGCGGTAAAACTGCAAAAATGATTATAGATATAATCTTAAAATGAATTTTAAAAAAAGGATAATTATTATAAGGTCAAATGCGGTTAATCCTGATCCCAAAGTAGAAAAGGAAGCCGAATATTTAGCCGACGATTTTGATGTTATTGTTTTAGGATGGGATAGAATCGGTTGTTGCCTTAAAAATGAGAAAAAGAAAAACTTCCTGATTCATAGACTTTATGTTAAAAGTAAATATGGGGTGGGTATAAAAAATACTCTTTCTATGTTTAAGTGGTGGGTATATGAGTTTTTTTGGCTAATGACCCATAATTTTGACTTTATTCATGCCTGTGATTTTGACACTTATTTGCCGGCTCTTGTTGCGGCTAAGGTTAAAAGAAAATCCATTATCTATGATATTTTTGATTTTTATACAGATATGGGCAGTTCTATGCCTTTTCTATTAAGAAAGTTTATCAAGAGAGTAGATCTTTTTTTAATTAAGTTTGCGGACGGGGTTATTATTGCTGATTGGAAAAGACTTGAGCAAATTAAAGGCTCAAAACCAAAGAAAATAATAAGCATTTACAATACTCCATCTGATTTCTATGAAATATATAAAAAGAATATTGACAATGTGAGAAAACAGAAGATTTTTATCATAGGATATATAGGGTTAATTGAAAAAGAAAGGGGATTTGATTCGATAATAAATGTAGTAACTCAAATGGATACCGTGGAGCTTATTATTGGGGGTGCCGGGCCTTACGAAAAAGAAATAAAAGAAAGAATAAAAAAGGATAATATTCTCAACGTAAAAATTATTGGAAGGGTTTCACCTTACGAAAGGGCATTAGAAGTTATGTCTAATTTTGATATAACTTTTGCTCTGTATAATCCGGAAGTAGCAAATTATAGATATTCAAGTCCCAATAAACTTTTTGAAGCAATGATGTTTGAACAGCCAATTATTGTGAGCAAAGATACTTCTATGGATGAAACCGTTAAAAAATATAAATGTGGGATAGCTGTTGATTATAATAATGAAGTTGAGATTTTAAAGACAATTTCAGAGTTAATAAAGCTAAAGATAAAGGGTGAAAATCCATACGGAATAAATGGCAGGAATGCGTATTTAACATCTTTTAGTTCAAAAAATATGCAGAGAGAATTAATTAATTTTTATAAGAATTAAATTATTGTAAAAATAAATCTTTAAATTTGGAATATTAAAAGCCGTGGAAACTATTAATTTATTTCTTATTTTCATTACCATTTTTTTTAGTGGGGCACTTGCCTGGAAAAGGTTAAGGCAAAATAATGTATCCTGTGTATTTTATGCGGTTTATCTTGCGATTTTTGGTTTAGCGCAAATCCTTGGACTTGTTTTAGGCGCGGATTCTTCTTTCCCTATAGCCATAAGATTGAAAGCCAATATCGTAAACATAGGGGTTTTGTTCAGTTTGTTTTTAGGGGAAAATTTAATTTTTCAAAAACCATGGCTAGTTAAAACTTTTCCTGTAAAAAAGAGTAATGCCCAAAAGGATAATTTTTATCTTTCAGTATTATTATGGGTAACATTTATTATTTCTTTTGGTGGTTTTTTGCTTTTAATACGAAGAGGCGGAGCCTCTGACTTGGGAAGATGGTTGTTTTCTTTAATTCTGATATCAAATTATATATCTCTTGTGAAAAGGAAATGGATAATGTTTGGAATAGGAACTTTGCTTGTTCTGGATATACTTACTATAGCAAGTGCTCGAGCGTTTCTTATTTATATTATTGGTCCACTTTTATATTATTATATTACCGTAAAAACAAAGAAGAATTTTTCAGCCCGGAAAGCAATTATGGTAGGGTTATGTATTCCCTTATTTTTTATTGTTTTTGAAACCGTTCATCTTTGGAGATGGCAGCCACAAAGAACGGCAGGAATGTTTTCTAAATATCTTTTTGATAAAAAGACATATCTTTTTCTTTTAAATAATCCTAAATCCGAATTTAATTATAGACTTTATTATTTTAGAATAATAGACCTATTTCCCAGACAATACGGATGGTTGTATGGCAATACTTATAAAACGGTTTTTCTATTTTGGTTATCATCTCGTAAATCGGAAGGGATAAAAGTAGACACGATGTATAAAGTTGCGGATGCTTTGACGGAAACATCAAGTGCTTATTTAGAAAGAAGAAGTGTGCAACCTACCTTTACCGGGGATTGTTATATAAATTTCGGGTATTTATTTTGGCTGCCTGCTTTAATATGGGGTATGGGATTAGCCTTTCTTCACATTAAAGCGCAAAGGAATATTTTTTGGAATGTGTTGGCAGGTTCAAGTTTAGTTTATTTTTTAGCATTATCTCTTCGCGGTTCTATTTCCATGGCGTTTTTTCAAATTATTCTATGCGCTGCTTTTCTTATGATTATGTTTGTTATATTGGGAGTACCATATGAATTGCCCCGGGATCCAAAACCGTTAATAAATTGTGCAGAATCTAAATCTTTAACAACTCTCAAGCAAGTTGCCGGAAAATATTTATTCTATCGCCGGAAAGGAAACGAATAAAAAAGTGAATAGAGGTTGATTAATTGGTGGAGATTAATAGGAAAATAAGCAAAAAGTCTAAAAAGAAAGCTATAAAACGATAGATGAACAAGGTGTCAAATTTATTTTATAAACATAAAGGATAAATAAGAAAATATGTCATTATTCATTTCAATAATAATCCCGTGTAGAAATGAGGAGAATTTTATTTCAAAATGCCTTGATTCGATACTTGAAAATGACTATCCAAAAGACAGAATTGAAATTCTTGTTTCAGACGGGATGAGTGAAGATGGTACAAGAGAGATTGTAAAAAGATATTCAGAAAAGTATCTTTTTATAAAACTTCTGGATAATCATCAAAAGGTTACTCCAATAGCAATGAATATAGGTATAAAACATTCAGTCGGGGAAATAATTGTGATTGTCAGTGCACATAGTATTTTAGATAAGGAGTTCTTGAAACATAGTGTGGAGTATTTAAAAACTACTGAAGCAGATGCCGTTGGGGGTATATTAATTGCGTTACCCGGCAATAATAGCATTTTAGCTCAATCAATAGCAGTAGCAATTTCTCATCCATTTGGAGTAGGGAATGCTTATTTTAGAATAGGTTCTAAGGAACCAAAGTATGTAGATACTGTGCCCTTTGGATGTTATAGAAAGGAAGTATTTAACAGAGTAGGATTTTTTGATGAGGAGTTGATTAGAAACCAGGATGATGAGTTTAATTTTAGATTAATAAAGAATGGAGGGAAAATACTTCTTATTCCTGATATTATTTCATATTATTCTGTAAGAGATTCTTTAAGTAAGTTATGGAATATGTATTTTCAGTATGGTTATTTTAAGCCCCTTGTTGTTAAGAAAATAGGTGGGGTTTGTACATGGAGGCAATTAGTCCCTATGGCTTTTATTAGTAGTTTGATAATTAGTGGGATTTGTTCTATATTTTTCAGGTTGTGCGGTATAAGTTTTATTGCTATCAGTTTTTTTTATATTCTTGTTAATAGTATGTTTTCATTTTCGATATGCATCAAGAAAGGACTAAAACATTTTATTAGTTTATTTATGAGTTTTGCTACGCTTCATTTTGCTTATGGATTTGGGTATCTTAAAGGTATCTGGAATTTTATTATATTAAAGAAAAGTCAACGAAGAGCAATAAAAGACGTCCCATTAACGAGATAAAATATAAAAAGAATTATAGCCACAGTTTTATGATTCAGAAAATCATATTACAATGAAAATAGCTGACAGGTATATATTAAAAGAATTTATTATAAGTTTTATATGGAGTTTAATAGGGTTGCTTGTAATATATGTAATAGTTGATATTTTTGAGCAAATTTCAACTTATGTGGATAACAAGGCGTCGTTATGGAATATTATTCAGTATTATTTATATCAAACACCTTATTTAATAGGAACATTATTATCTCCCGTATCGTGTTTGCTTGCGTGTGTGATATCTATTGGTAATTTATCACGACGTTTAGAACTTATGAGTTTAAAACTTGCCGGAATAAGTCCCGAGCGGTTATTTTTGCCAATGTTATGGATTGGGCTGTTAATAAGTGGAATAGTATTTGTCTTAAATGAAACTGTCGCGCCTCCTATAACTCAAAAAAGTTTAATTATAAGAGATAAGAATATTAAAAAACAGAATGAGAAAAAGCTTACTCCTAATTATGATGTTTATTATTCTGATGATAATAATCATTTTTATTATATAAAATTTATAAACCCACAGGAAGGTATTATAACCGGTTTTACGATGTATGAACTTTTGAAATCATATAGCGTAAAAGAAAGATTGGATGCAAAAAATGCAGTATATAGAAATAATGGTTGGTGGCTTTATGACGGGTCAAAATATGTATTTAATGATAATGAAAGTAATTATGAAGTTGTATATTTTGATTCTATGTTTTTAAAAATAGAAGAAGGCCCGCGGGATTTTGTGAAAGAAGTAAAATCTGAACTTGGGATGGGATTTGTTGAATTTAGAAACTATATTAAGAAATTACAAAGGAAGGGAGAAGATATTACAAAAGAGCTTGTGGATTTAAATTTTAGAATATCATTTCCGTTTATGAATTTAATTGTTATTTTATTAGGGTTCCCATTGGCAGGCAAGGTAAGAAATATCGGTTTTATTGTAGGTTTTGCAATTGCTTTATTCTTTAGTTTCCTTTACTGGGGAATATCACAATTAGTAAGAGCTTATGGACATGCAGGTTTCTTATCTCCTTTGCTTGCAGGTCTTTTACCCGACATATTATTTATTGCGATAGGAATTGTTTTATTTTATAAATACAGGGAATGATGGCAGATATAGAAAATCTACTTAAAACCCATAATTTAAGCCCAAATAAATCACTTGGACAAAGTTTCCTGAATGATGAAAATATAGTGCATAAGTTTATAAAAAGCGCAAATATTAGCAAAGAAGATATTGTTCTTGAAATAGGACCGGGATTAGGTGTTTTTACAAAGATTTTATGTGAGAAAGCAAAGAAAGTTGTGGCAATTGAGAAGGATAAAATATTGTTTGATTTTTTGGTTAAAGAGTTTTACGATATAAAGAATAAAGTGTTTTTAAATAAAGATGTTTTATGTCTTGAACTTAAAACTTTAGGAGATCTTTCCGGGAAAGTTAAACTTGTTTCAAATGTGCCATTTTCTATAACTTCAGATTTTCTTTATTGGTTTTTAAATAACAGGGATTATATTGAAAGAAGTTTGATTATATTGCAAAAAGAAGTAGTTGATAAAATCAATGCAAAAGTCGGAAGTAAATTATACGGGGCAATAAGTGTATTTTTTCAATATTATATGGAAATTGTCCCATTATTCAAGATTTCCGGAAGAGCTTTTTTCCCGGCAACGAAGGTAGTTGCAGAGGTTGTATCCATTACTCCCAAAAAAATTATGTCTACAGAGACCATTTCTATTGTAAATGAAAAGAAATTTTTTAATATGGTGAAAGCGGTTTTTTCCCATAGAAGGAAGCAATTAAAAAATAGTTTGTCTTTAAAAGTGGACAAACTTGGAAGCATAGATTTAAACCGTAGGCCTGAAACATTAGATTATAAAGAGTTTTTAGAGCTTATGTCTAACCTGGAAAAAAGGCAGGACAATAAAAAAGAATAGCGTTTTTTTATTAGGTTTAAGAAGTATTTTAATAAGAATCTAGTATTATTTACAAATTTTTAATAAAAAAATTGACAAAGGTTAAATGTTTTTATATAAAAGATAATGAATATTATGCAAGGAGGAAAGATGAGAAAATGTGTTTTATTTGTATTGGGAGTGTTTGTTTTAGGTAATGTATATGGGACGCCGATGTCGCCTTCTATGGGGGGGACAAAAGGGCTATATCATTTAATTGCGGCTGATAATGGTTATCCCGGTATATTTTTTAGTAGAATGTGTATTAGAATATTTACTTCGGATTTAAAAGTTTATTATCCTCATGATTCATTAGGAGTAATGTACATAGACAGTAGTGGTAAAGCTGTAGATAGCTATTTCGGGGGGGATTTTGATTTCTCTTTTAGTATGGCATTTACAAAATGGTTAGAGATTAGTTCTCGTTTCAGGTATAAAGCGGATTTTATAGATTGTGCAGATGGGACAGATCCGGAATTAATCCCATCTCGTTCGCCGGAAAGACCTGTAGACTGGTATTATAATGGTCATTTTAACAGAGCGAGTATAGATAGGGGAGATTTGGATATAGGAGTAAAGCTTATTCCTACCCGCGTTTTTGCTCTATATCCTTTTGTTAGTATTCCTATTGGTACGGACAGGGATACTACTTTTTATGATGCATCTTATTTTGGTAAAGCAACAGTTTCAAACCGCGGAGGGGTATTTAGATATTTTACAAATGGTATGGTAGCTCCCGGTGGAATGCTTCTTCTGAGTGGTTCTACAAGTGGTCCATCGCCTCTTAGCGGATATTTAAATGCAGGTTACCAGTATAAAGATAAAGCAAGTGAAATCATATATGGCGTTGGTTCAGATATTTTATTCTTTGATTTTTTTGACCCATATATAGAATTCTGGGGGAATCGTAGGCTTACCTCATTTGGAGATGATTTACCAAGTTATATAACACTTGGTTTTAAATTTATTGGTACCGGGATAAGTGCAGATATTGCTGCAGATTTTCTTGTGATAGGCAAAAGAGAATATGCGTTCACGGATTTTATTCCCGATACGGCTTTAGAAACATCAAAATACCATATTGCAACCGGATGGGGAATGAGACCAACATGGGCGGTTAACATAGGCATAGGATTTGCCTATGATTTCTATAAGATGCAGCCAGTAACAAATAAAGGGATGTTGACGGGCAGAGTTATAGATGCAGTAACTAAAAAGGGTATAGATGCAATAATTACGGCAACTCGTACGCCCAAAACCGTTAGTGAGCCTGGGAGTGGTGTGTATGATGCAGACGTATCGGCGGGGAAAGTCAGAGTAACGGTAACAAAAGATGGATATAATGGAGACAGTAAATTTGTTACGGTAGAAAGAGGAGAAAAGGCTGTCCTTGATTTTGAGCTTATGCCCCAGATTTCAAAGTCTGCCTTGGTCGGAAGAGTTATTGATAAATGGAGCACTTTACCGGTTAATAATGCAAAAATTACAGTTTTATCCGCTCAGAAAATGTCTGCAGTAGCAAGTTCTTCCTATAAACCTACGGAGATTACGACAACTATAAAGGGCGAAGAGTATAGATTAAATGTAAATACAGGAAAATGGGAGAAAATAGAAACAGCAGATAGCAGCAGCAAAGCATATGAGGTAGCAAAACTTGTAGACAGCATTTCTACAACAAACAAGGAAGGACTTTATAAATTGGATTCGTTACCTTCGGGTAGATATGTAGTTACTGCTGAGTATCCTGATTATATAGCTCAGAGTTCGCCTATAGTTTGCAAACCCGGGGAAACGGAAATACTTAATTTTGAGTTACTTGCCGAAAAGATAATTCTTTATGGTGTTCATTTTGAGTTTGACAGTTCACGTATTTTTGTGGATTCGTATATCTTATTGGATAAAATAGTAAGTTTCCTGAATGAGAATTCCGGCATTAATGTAGAAATTGGCGGGCATACGGATTGGGTAGCAGATGATGAATACAATATGGATTTGTCCCAGAGAAGAGCAGAGTCTGTAAGACGATACCTTATAGCGCATGGAATATCACCAAAAAGAATAATAGCAAAAGGTTATGGTGAGGCTGTTCCAATTGCTGATAATGCTACCGATGAAGGACGTGCTCTTAATCGTCGTATAGAACTTAAAATATTGAGAAAGAAATAAATTTTTCCACTAAATGGAGAACAAGCTCCACACTAAGAGCTTGTTCTCCCAATCTAAGTTGCTGATTAATGGCATTAGAAAAATATTTGATAGAATATGTTTCATGACTATTATAGAACATGGGCGACTGTAGATTTAGATAAATTAAGAAAAAATTTAAGTAAAATATCAGCAAAACATCCAAAGTCCGGAAAATCCTTAGAAATTCTTGCAGTAGTTAAGGCAAATGCTTACGGGCATGGTGCAAAAGAAATTGCAAATACATTCAAATTTGAAAAAAAGATTGTTCTTGGAGTAGCTTCAGTAGAAGAAGCTTGTGAGCTTGAAAAACTAGGGCTTCCCATTGTAATACTTTCTCCTGTTGATTCAATAAGTGTTTCCAAAATAATAGAATCCGGTTTTATTCCAACAGTAAGTGATTTGAGTTTTGCTAAATTTATAGCAAAAGAAGCCTATAAAAAGAATAAAAAAGTAAAAATTCATATAGAAGTAGATACCGGTATGATAAGAACCGGTATCCCATGGGAAAATAGTGTAAGTATTATTAGAGAAATAATTAAGTTAAAGAATCTAAAAGTAGAAGGTATCTTTACTCATTTTACTGAACCTGATAACCTGAAAAGTGATTTTACGTCTATTCAATTAAAAAGGTTTATAAGTGTTATGAAGGAATTGGAAAGGGAAAAAATTAATATTCCGTTAGTTCATACGGCATCTTCCGCAGCAATACTTAATTTTTCCGATTCATATTTTAATATGATAAGACCTGGTATTTTAATGTATGGGTTATATCCATCGGAAGGATGTAAAAAAAGTGTTTCTGTGTCGCCTATATTAAGTCTTTATACGAGGATATGCCAGATAAATGAGATTCCTGCAAATACCGGTGTTTCATATAGTAGAACATATAAAAGTAAAGGGCGTCGTAAAATTGCTACTTTATTGGTAGGTTATGGGGATGGGTACCCACGTTCCTTATCAAATAAGGGAATTGTAATTGTAAAAGGGAAAAGAGCTAACATTGTGGGAAATGTCTGTATGGATCTGACGATGGTAGATGTAACGGATATTCCGGATGTTAAGATAGGGGATAAGGTTACGCTTATTGGTAAAGATGGCAAGCAAGAAATAACTGCGAATGAAATAGCAGAATTAGCCGGGACTATAAATTATGAAATAATAACAAGAATGTCTCCCAGAGTCCCAAGAATATATATAAAAGGGAATAAGCCATATAAAGTGCACTCGTTACTTGGAGAAGAAAATATAATATAGAGGGACAATTATATGAGAGTTTTGAAAGTCGTTATAATTTTAAGCATATTGTTTGGTGGTTGTATGCATAAAGAGGTTGGCGGGAAAGTAATTACAATGAAATCAGGATTAAAATGCAGAGATATTAAAATAGGAAAGGGAAAAGTAGCAAAGCGTGGTTCGAGAATAACAGTTCATTATACAGGCTGGCTTCTTGACGGAACGAAATTTGACAGTTCCAAAGACAGACGTAGCCCTTTTACTTTTGTTGTTGGAGCAGGGCAGGTAATTAAAGGTTGGGAACAAGGCGTTATTGGTATGAAAGAAGGGGGGAAACGAAAACTTATGATTCCTCCTGAACTTGGTTATGGAGAAAAGGGAGCAGGGAGTTTTATTCCACCAAATTCGGAACTTATTTTTGATGTTGAACTGTTAAAAGTAAAATAATATTTATAGGGGGGGGAAATATGGGAATTATAATTATGTTTTATATGTTAGGGCAATCGTATGCAGATACGACATGGCCTGTGTATGGCGCCAATAATGAACATACGCATTTACAAAATATAGCAGGAGCTATGGTTAGTGAACCTGTTGTAAAATGGTCGTATCAGACAGATGAAACGATAGAAGCTTATGGAGCTGTAGTGCTGGATATAGATAAAGATGATACTATGGAAGTAGTAATAGGCGGATGTGATTATAAAATGTATTGTTTTAATGGGGAAACAGGTTCTTTGAAATGGAGTTATTTAAGCGGAGGCCTTATTTATACTTCTGCCGTATTGTCGGATGTTGATTTAGATGATACAATAGAAGTTGTATTTGGCAGTGATGATAATAAAATTTATTCTTTAAATGGAATAAACGGAATGATAAAATGGAGTCGTGCTACGGGAGACGTTGTTGAATCATCTCCTTTAGCGGTGGATATTGATAAAAATGGTTCGATAGAAATAGTAGCGGGAAGCGGAGATGGAAAGGTTTATTGCTTAAATGGAGTAGATGGGACAGTAAAATGGAGTTATACAACAGGATTTATGATATATTCTTCTCCTGCAGCGGCGGATTTAGACGGGAATGACACATTGGAAGTCGTATTTGGAAGTATGGATTATAATGTTTATTGTTTAAGTGGGATTAATGGAATTTTAAAATGGAGTTATTTGACCGGGAGTGGTGTGTGGTCATCTCCATCGCTTGCAGATGTTGATAAGGATAACAATATGGAAGTAGTAGTGGGTAGCGGAGACGGGAAAGTTTACTGTTTGAATGGGGTAGATGGGACAAAAAAGTGGGATTATGCGACTGGCGATATAGTAACTTCTTCGGCAGCAATAGCGGATGTGAATAATGATGATACTCTCGAGGTTGTAATCGGGAGTTGGAACAGCCGGGTATATTGTTTAAACGGGATGAGCGGGAAGAGAAAATGGGATTATATGACAGGGAGCAAGATTCATCGCGGAATATCAGTTGCGGATATGGATGTAGATAATAAATATGAAGTTCTTATTCCTAATAATAAAACAGATTCGCTTACCTGTCTTAATGGTGAAAATGGTTCTATAATGTGGATAAAAGAGTTAGGAGAAGATATTCACGACATAACAGTTGCGGATATAGATAATGATGGATGTGTGGAAATAGTAGTTGGAACCGCAGGGGATAGCACAATCTGGGCACTGGATGATATAGGGAACCAGAAAAATTGTGGGTGCATGGGAGTGGAGGATAATGCGGGCAAGAAGAATTTGGATTTTGGATTTCGGAGTGTGGATTTTAAGATAGTAAAAGATAAGATTTATTTGTCTATTCCGAAGGCAATAGAGGCAGATATAAAAATTTATGATATATGTGGGAGAATGCAGAAGGTTCTTTATAATGGGGTGTTGAGTAAGGGAGAGTATAATTTTACACCGGAAATAAAAGGCAAAGGGATTTATTTTATAACTTTGCGAGCAGATGGGATAAAGAAAAGTTTAAAAATAATACGTTTTTAAACTAAGAACATTTATAAACTCCAAAAGCGAATTATGTGTATGCGGGTGGAATGAGGATATGCAGGATAGACAACAGCGGACATATTTTTTATTATATTAACGACCCGTTAGGCAGTCCTGTAGGGATAATGAATGAACAATACAAAGTAGCGCAGAGGTATCATTTTGGAGAGTTTGGAGAAAAAGAAGCATCGAAAGGAACAGCAAATAATGATTATCTGTTTACAGGGAAAAAATTAGATAGAAGCGGATTGTATTACTTTGGAGCAAGATATTATGATTATAGTATCGGAAGGTTTATATCTCCAGACCCGAAGGGGATATCCACTATCCCAGAACTATCATATGATTTAAAAAATTCACAACCTTTGAATCTATATGCCTATTGTTTAAATAATCCTTTGCGTTATTTTGACTGCTAACACCCGAACAAACACTTTTTATAATTTTTATAAAAAAACATTGACAGTTTCGTATGAATTATATACACTTGTCTGTAAGTATGTAGATATTATACGGAGTATATATGCAAAATAAAGCACAAAAACTAATAAAGTTTTTCCGAGATAATGGCGGAACTGTAAGATTTTCATCTATCCTGAATGCCGGATTTCATTCTGATTTGCTTGTTGCCCTTGAGAAAGAAAAAAAGGTTAAAAGGGTTGCCAGGGGGCTTTACAGGCTGGATAATTATGTTCCAATGACTAATCCCGATATTATTAATGCATCCCTTCAAGCCCCGCGGGGAGTCGTTTGTCTTCTTTCTGCTCTTTCTTTTTATGAAGTAACAACGGAAGTTCCCGAACATATTGATATGGCTATCCTGAGAGGTTCTCACGCTTATAGGATTAAGTACCCTCCCGTGAGATTTTACCGTTTTGACTCTAAATCATACGAGGCAGGAGTTGAGGAACGCAAAATAGACGGGTGCAGGATAAAAGTTTATAATCTCGCCAAAACGCTTGCCGACTGTTGTAAATTCCGTAATAAAATTGGTATGAACATTGTGCGGGAAGCCCTTAAAGTAGCTATTAAGGAAAAGAATATAAAGCCGAAAGAAATTATGCAATATGCTAAGATTTGCCGTGTTGATAATATAATAAAACCAATACTGGAGGCTATGCTTTGAAAAAAGATATTAAAAACTTGCAAGCTTCTATATGGGATTTGCTTCAAAATAAAGCACAAAAAGCTAACTGCCCGTTTTCAGAAATCCTGCAATATTATGGGATGGAAAGATTCCTCTATAGATTCAGCCGTTCCAAATATGCGGATAACTTCATTCTGAAAGGAGCGCTGATGTTTACCGTATGGCAAATTCCCGAACGAAGAACAACTCTTGATATAGATTTTTTAGCGCGTTATGATAATCAGATAGCAACTATTGAAAAAGTTATTAAGGATATTTGTGGTGTGGCGGTGACTCCGGATGGGCTTGTATTTGATTCAAAGACAGTAAAAGGGCAAAAGATAAAAGAAGATGCGGATTACGAAGGTGTGCGCATAAAACTTACAGGATTTCTGGAACGTTCCCGTATACCGATGCAAATTGATATAGGATTTGGAGATGTTATATACCCAAAGTCTAAAGTTATTGATTATCCTGTTATTTTGGATTTTCCAAAACCTCATCTGAAAGGGTATCCGGCAGAAAGCGTTATAAGTGAAAAGTTTGAAGCAATGATTAGACTTGGTCTTCTTAACAGCCGAATGAAAGATTTCTATGATATATGGATTATGATACACCAATTTGATTTTAACGGCGCACAGCTCTCCGAAGCATTAAAGAGAACTTTCAAACATCGTAAAACTCCTCTTCCGCAAGAGAGCCCTTTGTTTGCTGAAGAAATCTACGATGAAAAATCCGACAGACAAACACTCTGGAAGGCTTTTTTGAAAAAAGGAGATATCAAAAATGCGCCGGAAAAGTTGGTGACTACGGCAAATGAGATAGAAAAGTTTCTTATTAAGCCCCTTACCGCGATCAAGAAAAAGGGTGAGTTTAACAAAGTGTGGAAAGCGCATAGTTCGTGGAAATGAATAGGTTAATTAGGTTATTTTATTGATTTTTACATAGTGAAAATTCAGTAATGTGGCAGGAGAAAAAAACATTTGACTTTAGAAAAAAGGAGATTATGTAATCTAAAATAGGAAGGGGCTTATTATTTTATTGCACATTAATTGCACAAAAAAGAAAAGAATGATTAACGTGTTCTCATAAATAATTTGGCGATTAGTTGCCAATAATATGTCTTGTTCTGAAAAGTAACGGTAATGTAGTGAAAGTAATGAAAAAGTAATGGTGTAAAAGTGATACAAACTGAGGCGGACAGGAAATATGGCACAATGGCTTTTGGAGGTAAACTAGGGAAATCTTGTAAAGCATTATAAACAAATACAATGGAGGGATGACCGAGTGGTTGAAGGTGCACGACTCGAAATCGTGTTTCCTGCTAAAACGGGAACGGGGGTTCAAATCCCTCTCCCTCCGTAGTAAAACAAAACGGGAACGGGGGTTTCCTTCGTCAGGCTCAGGATAGCGACCTCTAACATTTCGCAAGCGTAATGTAAGAGTCTGCTACAAATCCCTCTCCCTCCGTTTATCTTAAGATATAGAAAACTTATAGTTTTTCATTTATTCCGCTCAAGATAAAAAATCTATTTTTTCGGGCAAGTTTACTTATGGCGGGCAGAATGGATTCCTTCCTCCGCAGGAATGACAAACAACAAGTGGACAAAAATGAAAGCGGACAGGAATTATCCTACTATAAATAAAAAAACGGGCAGACATCACGCCAGGTCGGGATAAATTCCGCCTTGCCCTACAATTTTTTCATTATTTTGATAGCAAGTTGTTATAAATAAACATTTCTAAAATAAAACTTGATTTTTTGTAGGGATATTATATTCTAAAGCATTCCGTATAAATGAAAAATACTCAAATTATTAGATAATAGAAAATAGGGGGATTGTGTGATCATATTAACAAGCTTTTTATTGCTTATATCATCTATGCATTCAAAAGAATTGACGCAGTTAAAAAATCTGAGGACACAGGGTATAAAAAATTCAAAATTTGCAGCAGATAAGTTTGAAAAATTGTATCAGCAACAGCCTAAATTGCAATATTATATGCAGCCATCAAAAAGAAACTTACTTAAGAAATTGCAAGATAAAAAAGGTAAGGCAGGGGTAGATACTCTTTATATCCTTGCAATCAGGGCAGAATTTCAAACAGATACAAGTTCTCTTACGACGGGTAACGGGCTTATGGACTTAGACCATAACGAATTTCCTTATGATTCTCTTGGTTCTCATACTATTGGTTACAGGGAAATTTCGGCAAGCGAGCATTTATGGGATAAACCATTTTTTGATGGGGGGCATAATCTTTTTTATGACCCACCTCATACAAAAACATATTTTAAACATCTTATGGAAAGTTTGCAGAATTACTGGTGGACAGTGTCAGAACATACACTCTGGTTGGAGTTTAAGATAGTTCCTGATGGAGAAAGTGCGTCATATAAGTTGCCATATTCGTTACTTTATTATGGAGAACCAATGGATTTTGAGAGAGGCTTGCTTACGCTTTTCAAAGATGCCGTAACTACTTGTGATAAAGCAAGTCCCGAGATTAATTTTTCAAAATATTCGGGTGATTCCGGGGCAGTGGTTATTTTTCACGCAGGGGGATGTTGGCAGACAGATTATATGGGAGATACACCTTATGACATACCGGCGGCATTTATTAGTAATGTAGATGGTTATTTTAGTACTCCTGTATGGGTGGATAACCAGACAGTAGCAATAAATGAAGGTATATTATACCCGCAGACTTCTTTTCAGGATGGGGTATATAGTTTTTTACAGGGGGGATTAGCGCATGAAACGGGGCACCAACTTGGATTGTTTGATTTGTATGATACTGAAGGGAAGACCATTGGGGTTGGCGGTTGGGATTTAATGGGAACCGGTAACTGGAATTTAGATGGAATGGTACCTCCGTATATTAATGCATTTAATGCTACAAAATTAGGGTTTATATCACCTACAGTATTGAATAAAGATACTACCGCTGTGCCAATTTTGTGGCGTGGCGGATTTATCGGAGGTTCAGTCCCAAAGGTTTACAATATTCCAATAAACACAGGTGAATATTATTTAGTTGAAGAAAGATTGGTATCTTATCCGAGTAAAGACACTGCATTTAAGGATACGATATATAGCGCGGATTCTTCATTACATCTTGATTCGTCAAGTGTTCGTGTATGGAAAGACGGAGTAATGACATGGTTTTACGATTATGATTTTGGGCTGCCACCGGATTCAGGTTATGGCGGGCTTGCCATATGGCATATAGATGGAGATAAAATCGCTAAAGATTCTGCTATGAACGCTATAAATGCAGGTTCCCCAAAGGGTGTAGATATGGAGGAAGCCGATGGGATACAGGATTTTGAGACTTCTTTGAAGTTTGTCGTGGATGGGGAAGCGGCTTTTTACGGGACTAAATACGATGTGTTTTATCAGGGGAATTTAGGCGAGTTTACGCCTTATACTTCACCAAATACCAATGATAACAGTGGTGGAATAAGCAATATTTTTATTGAGAATATAAGTTTGCCGGACACCGTAATGAGTTTTAATATTAAATTTGATAATAAACTTGCCGGTTTTCCTGTAAAATGCGGAAGTTATTTTGATGTAAATTCGCCTGTAGCAGTGAAAGTCAATGGGAAGATGAGAATATTCTGTGCAGTTGTGGATGAAGTTAGGAAGATGATTACTATGATGGCTTTAAATCCTGACGGCAGTACTTTCTGGCTCCGTACTATATCTGCTTCTTATCCTCGTATTTGGGCATCACCCGTTATCGGGGATATTGATGGAAACGACACTCTTGATGTAATAATTACCCCATTTTTTGCGGCGACCGATACAGTTAAAAAACTGAAGAACAGCAAAACGGAATCAGCTTCTTTTACTAAAATAGAAGGACGTATACATGCGTGGAATGTTTATGGTAAAGCAATATTAACTAAGTTCAATGTAACAACAGGAGAAATAGCATCTACTCCTTTAATGGCAGATATAAATGGGGATGGTAAACAGGAAGCTATATTTGGTTCTAATGATGGGATGTTATATGCTTTCAATAATGATGGTATGATACCCGGATATCCCAAAAACCTTTATCAGTCTATATATTCTACTCCGGTTTATGATTCGGTAAGTAATATTTTATATGCCACAAGTTTTGATGGCAGGCTATGGGCAATAGGTCCTGACACCACGACTAAATGGATTGCATTGGATGCGTTTATTGCTCCGACTACATGTTCACCCGTAGTTTGTGATTTGAACAATGATGGCAGAAAAGAAATTATTGTATGCACAGGGGAAAGAAAAATATATTGTATAGATGATAGTGGAAAAGTGTTATGGAATAGAGAACTAGATACAATACCATTTTATTCGTCCCCTGTTATTGCTGATATTGATATGGATTCGGTGCCGGATATTATAATGACATTGGGAAATAAGATATATGGTTTTAACAACTTGGGTTCAAATTTATCAGGTTTTCCTATTAATACAGGCGCAAGCAGTGATTTATGGGGAGCGCCTGTAATTGGAGACATAAATAATGATAAAAAACCCGAGCTTGTAATAGGAACTCCGGATGGAGTGGTTATTGCATATAGCAATACAGGGAGAATATTATCGGGGTTTCCTTTTGCTACAGGTGGAGGAATTTATTGTTCACCGATGCTTTGCGATATAAATGAAGACAGCATTCTGGATATATTTATCGGGAGTGATGACGGGAATCTTTATGGTTGGAGTTTCGAGAAGTACGGAAATTTACAATGGCCTGAATTTCATTTAAATCGGGAGAACAATAGAATATTGGAATGGAATTATGGTTCTACTCCAATGGCAGAAGACGTTTTTATGAAGAAAGAATTATTTATTTATCCAAATCCCATAATTAGTAGCGGGTATGTGAGATATTTTAGCGGAAATGCAGATGAAGTGGATATAAAGATTATAAATTTGGCAGGTAGAATAGTAAAGGAATTTAATGGTAAAACAGGAGATAATTATCAGGATGTTTTATTGCCGGAGTTGCCGTTTGGAGTGTATATATGTAGAGTAGAGGTAGACATTGCCGGCAAAAAATATACAAGATTTAAGAAATTTGCAGTTGCGAAATAATCTAACGAATTAAAGAAATCCTACCTGCTAGCAGGCAGGGATAGGGGGATAGAATGAAGAAAATATTATTTATTATTCTGTTGTTAGGTTCAGGTTTGTCTTACGGGGAGCCAAAAGCTACGAATAAGGGAATTTTGTTGTCTATTCTTTTACCCGGGTTAGGAGAACAGTATTTGGGGGATACCAAAGGAGCAATTCGCGGGTATTTAACGGAGGGTGTGATATGGACAACTTATTTTACCGCAAAGTGGTATGCGGGTAATTTAGCGCATAATTATGATTTATATTCTAAAATGAATACACGACAATTTCCGGAATACCAGATTAGTAAGGATATAAAAAACACATATTATGATGCAATGGAGTGGTATGAAAGTATTGAAGTGTATAATACTATGATTCGTGAAGAAGCGAGGGCTTATTATCCCGATACTTTACCTAATGCTCAAGAAGAACGATTAAAGTATATAGAAGAAAATAGTGTTTCTGACAGTTTGAGTTGGAAATGGACGGATATGAATAAATGGGATGAGTTCAGGGGACTAAGAAAAACGGAACGAGATATAATACAAAAAGCAGGATATTGTATAGGGATAGCATTAGCAAACCGTTTGGTAAGCGCACTTATAGTAGCGTACAAGGTTCCCAAAAATTATGGTTTAAATATTGAATCAAACGGGATACAGTTAAACTATATGTTTAAATAACTAATTAAAATTTAAGATTTTATAATGAGAAAAGTCTTTTTGTTTTGTTTGTTTTATTTTTGTACTTCATATACATTTGCAAATATTTATAGAATTCATATTCCTGATTACGAGATTACAAACCAAACATCACATCATCTTAATATTGCCCCGCACGATTTTGGTGTAACAATAGAACCAGGTAAACCTCAATTACCATGTAAGTTGGTATGGGTGGCGATACCTCCCGGAAGTGAGGTTATAGATTGTAAAGTAACGAGAGAGAGTTCGTTGTTAAGTGTTCCATACTATCCCAGAACCTCAGGGACACTTGTAAAAGAAGAAGAATTTTACTCAAAAAATGGTTTAATAAACGATGATTCTACTGGTAAGTCAAATTATATTTTTCCGCAACAACCGGGTCAATATCTTAGAACTATAAAATTTTGTAATTATAACTTAGCAGAAGTAATAATTTATCCGTATACCTATAATGCAAATACTAATAAGCTTTATTATTCCCCTAATGTTACAATAGAATTTAGTTATGCAAATCATTACGTACCTTCCGAGTCTTTGATGGTAGATACAACATTAGACAGTGTAATAAAAGACAAAGTAGTTAATTATGAGGAATTACAGAAATGGTATACGAATAAAATAGTTTCTCCTTACGATTATGTAATAATTACGCCGGAAGAGTTATTGCCTTCGGTTAAATCTTTTGCTGAATGGAAGAAAAGTATAGGGTATAAAGTAAAAATTATTACCGGAGATAAAAAATTAAAATATTCACCTAAATATTTACTTGTGATTGGCGAGCCTGTTAAAGAAATAGAGGGCGTAATTTCAGGAAGAATACCATATACGGATTCTATTATTGTGACTTCTATACTTGAACACATAATAGAATTTGAGCTTGCAGAGGAGCATAAGAATATATTATTCGTAGAAGCGGCTACTGCCGGTTCCACAAGTAGCGGGATAAAAAAAGGTCTTGAGCAGGGTGATTATGAAACAAAAAAGGATTTATTGCATCTTCTGGAAAATGTTGTATCTCCATATTGGAATTATTCCGGATGTAAAGGCGAAGAAATTTTTAACGGGCATTCAACCACCACTGCCGGGGGGGGATGTTCCATAATTAATTTTTTAAGTATTGGTAAGCAGTGGATGTGGGATAATGGAGATGGAGTTCCCGAGTCCAAAGAAATAAAAACAAGTAATTTTAAGATATTTTCAAATACACCTTTTTTTGTATTTGCTCCTTTTAATGTTAAAAAATTCTTAAAAGAAAATGGAGTTTCTATAGTTTGTCCGGAATCTTCTTCCGTATATATGTATCCGTGGCAGGATTCACTGTCGGGAGGAAGTCAAAGTTTTAATTATATCTTTTTGAAGTATTTAGCAGAAATAAATAATGTAGGGGAAGCTTTTATGCAGGCAAAAATATGGTATAAGTTAAATTTCCCCCAGGATAGCATAACGATAAAAGAGTTTAAAATATTTGGGGATCCCTCGCTTAGTTTTAAAAAATTTCCCGGTACGGATGTTGGTATAATAAAAAATCCTATAGGATTTTTGCCATTAGATACAGTTTTTTCTCCTACTTGTCTGGTGAAAAATTTTGGAACAAAATCGTTAATGAATTTTGAGGTTTATTGCACGATAGATTCAAGCGAAAATATTATTTATAATGAACGCGTATTTATAGATAGTCTTGGGGCTTTTGAACAGAAAACAATTAATTTTCCCGAATGGATTGTAGAAGGTATTGGAGTTAAATATAAGTTTAATTTTGAGGTATTTTTAACCTATGATGAAAATTCAAGTAACGATACTTTCTCTACTTATAGTTATGTAAGGACAGGTGATTTTATAGTTTTCCATTCAGGAGGCTCTGCGCATGGAGATACTATCATAAGCAGCATATTAAGAAAATTGAGTTGTAAGGGAGCGGAAATTAATTCCCTTAATTTTTTCCCTGCCATGGCGGAATATTCTATGTCCGGTTTTAAGTCAATTTTTATTTGCGATACTGCCGGACTGGATTCTCTTGAATATTTTCTACAACCGGGTTATAATATTTATATAGAGGGGAACAATACATTTTTAAATAAGTTTTTAGACGGGAAAATTATTCGAGAACCTGCTTTGCCATATATGTCGGGGAAGGGCGTTTCGTTTGTATCTTCAAAGCCGTTGACGAAAGAATGGTTTGTCCCTTCGAATTGCAATGCCGTATTTAAAGATACTACAGGCGTTATTACAGGCTTTTATTATGAAAAAGATTATAAAATATGGTGCAATAGATTTAAAATTTCAGATATAAATACAGAATCGGTAAAGATTGAAATGCTCGATTCTATAATGAATGCTTTTGGAGTAAAAACTACAATTAAAGGGAAAGAAGCGTTGGAACTTTCTAACATTATAGACTTTAAAAGCCAACCGAATCCTTTTTATAAAAAGACATATGTAAAATTTAATATTAGGAAATCAGAAACAAAAATCAACATTGCCGTGTATGATTTAAGTGGTAAACTTGTTAAAACGGTAATAAATAAGAGTTTTAAACCCGGGAAGTATGAATTAAATTGGGATGGTTGTAATGAAACAGGTATTTCTGTCAGCAATGGTATTTATTTTATTAAACTTACAGGAAGCCCTTTACTTACCAAAGTGGGGATTAGGGATTCCTGTGAAAAAGAAAACTTATTATTAAAAGTAATTATGCTTAAAAATTAACTCAGCAGAATCGCTGGGTATCAGGCATAGCTGGAAAGGGCTTCCTATCCGGAGGGGATAAGAATCCCTAATCGTCCGCTTCAGGCGGACTCAAGGGCTTCCTATCCGGAGGGGATAAGAATCCCTAATCGTCCGCTTCAGGCGGACTCAAGGGCTTCCTATCCGGAGGGGATAAGAATCCCTAATCGTCCGCTTCAGGCGGACTCAAGGGCTTCCTATGGAATTTGGAAAATTTGATTTAACGGTTTTATGTGAAGGAACGTTTTTAGTAGATGGTGGAGCTATGTTTGGGGTAGTACCAAAGGTTTTATGGAATAAATATAATTCTTCAGACGAATTAAACAGGATAGAGTTATCGCTTAATTGTCTTTTAATACGAACAGGAGATAAGAATATACTTATAGATACAGGGATTGGAGATAAATTAGGAGATAAACTAAAGAAAATATATGGAATAATTCGTAAGGAAGATTGGCTGCTTGAGAAAATAAAACCGGAAGATATAAACATTGTAATAAATACTCATTTACATTTTGACCACTGTGGGGGCAATACTTGTATTGAGGGTGGTGTTTTGACACCTACATTTAAGAATGCTAAATATATTATACAAAAAGGTGAATGGGAAGAAGCAATGAATCCAAATGAACGAGCCAAAGTAAGTTATTTGAAAGAAAACTTTTTACCTATTAAGGAATATGATTTGCTTAATTTAATAGAAGGAGAGGTAGAAATTTGTCCTGGAGTAAAGACTTTAGTTACGGGTGGACATACAGCTTATCATCAAGCTGTTCTTATAGAATCGGATGGGAATAAGGCAATTTATCTTGGAGATTTTATTCCTACGGTTTCTTTTTTAAACAAGTCGTACGCGTCGGCTTATGATTTGTATCCTTTAGAAATAATGAAAAATAAAAAAGAGATTCTACAAAAAGCATTTGAGGAACACTGGTTGTTGATTTTCGACCACGATAATAAGGTTGCGATGGGGTATTTAGATAAAAAGGAAGAAAAATTTGTTATAAACGCGGTATAATAATCCCTAAGACTATCGTTTAATGGTTTCTAATAATTCATACCTGATAGGCAGATTAACTACCGCAAGACATATAAACATTATCTATTACAGTGGAGCTGGATAAAAAACTCTAACTGCCCGCATTATCAAACAATGAGAATTGCTATTATATCACATAATATTGTAAGATATGGTTCAGGACAGGGAAAGGTTACTTATGAGTTAGTTAGATATTTATTAGAAAAAGGATATTTTGTAGATTTGTATGGTGAAACTGTAGACGCCAATCTTATCCAGCATAATAAGATTAAATTTTTTATTATAAAGATTCCTCAAAAACCGGCTATTATCCGCAATATTTTATTTCTTATAATTATTAATTGGAGGTTAAAAATTATAAAGCGTAAAAGAGCTGAATATTATGATATAATTCACATAGACAGCGGATGTACTACGACAGATTTTTGGGATATAAGCACCTGTCATTATTGTCATAATAGGAGTAAGAAATATGAAAAAGGAATATATCATAGGTTTTGCGCAATAGTAAACAGTTGGTCAGAAAAATGGATGTATAAGAAACTAACTATTCCCGAAAGCTTTGGAAATAATAATATGCAAAGCAGGAAGAATATTATTGCCGTTTCAAAAAAATTAAAGGATGACTTGCAAGAATATATAGGGATAGATCCCAAAAGAATAAATATTATTCATAATGGTGTGGATTTAGAAGAGTTTACTCCTGATAACCGTGACATTTCCCGTCAAAGGGTATTAGATTCATATCTTGCCGGTACCACTGACAGTAATAGTTTTATTATGCTTTTTGTCGGGGACTTAATTAAACGTAAAGGAATAGATTTATTATTAAATGCTATGAAACAGATGCCACCGGATATTAAACTATTAATTGTGGGGCAGGAAAGGATTTCGTATATTAATAAAGTAGCAGAATATGGCATGGAAAACAACATTAAATTTATAGGGTTTCAAAGTAACATCGCGAAAATTTATAAGGGGGCGGATATTCTAGTTGTTCCGAGTTTATATGATAGTTTTGGAAATGTAGTTTTGGAAGCAATGGCTTGTGGAACTCCGGTTATTGTATCTAAATTTGCGGGGAGTTCTGAAATTATTAGTGACGGGATAAACGGATTAACTTTTGATACTTTTGAAGAACTTGTAGAAAAGATGGAGTTATTATACAAAAGCAGGGATTTATATAAATCAATTAGTATAAAAGCGAGAGAAACTGCAGTAAAATATTCGTGGACAGCTATGGCAACAGCCGTAGAAAAAGTATATCTTTCAATGTTAAACCAGGACTAGAGAACCTCCCTAAGCCTAAAGACTTATTGACAAAGATTAAATATGGAAAGCATTAATAGTAATCATAGTAATAATAACAAAATAAAAATAAGGATAGATTAAGGTAAAGAAATTTCTCATCGCAGACCATGCCAAAAAGAACGGCAGGCATTTAAAACAAAGAGAGAAGAGACAAACAGAGAGATTCTTCGTCTTCGCCTCAGAATGACAACACTACAGAGGTGCAGAGGGAAAAAGTGGGAAGGATGATTAAAAAAATGCTAATTTTTATAGGATTTATATTACCGGTACAGATATTTGCACAAAATGAAATGTGGGTAGCGAGGTATGATAGGGTTGGTTATCCATATTTTGACCACGCATATGCAATGGCAGTGGATGATAGTGGAAATGTATATGTAACGGGAAGTAGTATGGACACAACGGCTTATCCTGACTATGCAACGATAAAATATAATAGTTCAGGAGATACGGTATGGGTTAGAAGATATGATGGACC
>JBAZNK010000026.1 GCA_041649255.1 bacterium | reverse complement strand
TAGGTTAGAAATGGATGGAGTATTGAAAAGTTGGGCAATCCCGAAAGAGCCACCTGTAGAATTAGGAATAAAAAGATTAGCAATCCCGGTAGAAGACCACAAACTTTCTTATATAGATTTTGAGGGTGAAATTCCGGAAGGGTATGGTGCAGGAACGGTGAAAATCTGGGATAAAGGAGAATATGAGCTTCTAAATAGGGATGACAAAAAAATAGAGATTTACTTGAAAGGCAATAAATTAAAAGGATATTATACGCTGATTAAATTTAAGGACAATTGGTTACTCTTCAAATATAATACACCTTCCTAAAGTTCGGAAGAGGAATTGAGATATTCGGAGTTAGTAGATGAAAGTTTTTTATTTTGATATAAAATTCTTAATAATACCGTATAAAAATAGATACTGCGGGGGCGATGTTTTATGAAAAAATGCCCATTTTGTGCTGAAAAGATTCAAGATGAAGCAATAAAATGTAAATATTGTGGTGAATTTCTTGATGAAAAGTCAATTCAAGAGGCTTTTATAAAAAAGAAAACAAATCGGCGTGTATTCAATATAGATGAAGTAGCGGATTATTTAAGGGTACCAACTAAAATTATACAAAAATGGGTAAAAAATAAAAGAATGCCATTTTCAAAGCTTCCCAACAGAGGAGTTGTATTTCACAGGGAAGATATAGATAAATGGATTTCAGAAAATAAATTAACTGAGTATGATAAGTTTGTGTATGAAAAGAAGACTATAGATGATATTTTACCAACAGGATACAAGCCTCCTTCTGATAAAGAAATGATAGCAGATTATATTGGTGAATTACACGAACACTGGATTGGCAAATACTGTAGAAAACATGGTTGCGACGAGGTAGAATATGCTAAAGGCTTAAAAGAAGCACTTATAACAATGAGCACAAGACTTCCTGATAAAACAAGAGTTAAGGAAAAATGGGATTTCAAAAAAAATAAATATATAATTACAGAAGGACAAGAAGGATATAATAAATATCTAAAAAAAGATAAAAGTTTTCAAGATGCCAGGAAGGAATTAACAGTTCTTATGATGTATTTAAGCAAATATTACTGAATTTTTAGATACATGTAGAATAGTTATGACCTTTAAGATTTTTTATTATGATAATTTTCAAACAAGAACATTGCTGGCAACAGATTCAATTCCATTTTATGATTTTGTGGAACATCCCGCTATGGCGGTGATTGACTATTTTGGTAGTTATCATATACCTACCTCAGCCAACAGACATGCACTTTTAACTTGACAAATTATGTTTTGTGTGCAAAATACTCCATAAATTGTAGAATTTGATACATAAACTATAATGCTAAAAAGAAACATACGAACACTTGGCCCTAAGGGTGCGGAATTGATACACGCCTTAGTGCAGAAAAACAAAATGCTATTTACTATTGCTGAGGCTATGAAGGTTACCGGTAATAGTTATAACGCTACGGAAGGGTTAATAAGGCATTTACGGGATAAAAATTGGCTAATGTCAATAAAAAATGGGAAATATGTCATAGTGCCTCTTGAAGCTGGAATGGATGATTTTAATTCGTATAACTGGTTTGTTATTGCCCGTGAGCTAATAGGTAAAGAAAATTACTATATCTCGCATTACAGTGCTATGAGTATTCACAATATGATTACCCAGCCTCTAAGTATAGTATACGTTGTTTCCCCGGTTAGACACAGAGAAAAAAAAGTAGGGATTATAAGATTTAAATTTGTTTATACGGAAAAACAAAAAATCTGGGGAACTGCCAGCGAATGGGTGACACCTCAAGAACGAGTTCAGGTAAGTAACATAGAGCGGACGATTATAGACTGCCTTCATATTCCGGAATATTGTGGTGGAATTTCCGAAATTGCCAAAGGAATCTGGATGTCCAGAGATAATATTGATTATAAGAAGTTATATAGTTACACTAATAAATTTAAGAAAATTGTAGTCAGCAAAAGACTTGGTTTCATACTGGAAACTTATGGAATAAACAAGGAAAACATTATTACCCTTCTTAACAAGGACGTCAAAAAACACGAAAGTTATCCTCTGTTGGACCCCGTGCTTCCTGATGCAGGAAAATACAACAAAAACTGGCACTTAAGGATTAATCTGAATCCGGAGGAATTAAAAGCAATTATTCAAACCTGATGATTACTTCTGGCGAAATTCAAAAAATAGCAAAAGGTGAAATCCCGGATAAAACGGTAGAAAAGGATTATATCCTGGCGTGGGTACTAATAGGAATGTCAAATATAGGGCTGGGTAAGAAATTGATTTTTAAAGGCGGAACTGCTTTGAGAAAGTTTTATTACAAAGATTACAGGTATTCGGAGGATTTAGATTTTACTCTGTACCGAGAAAACCAAAAGGACAAAATATTGGATGACATCAAACCGATTGTACCAGCCTTAAAAGAACTTGCAAATATTTCCATAGAATTGAATCCTGAAAGCCAGAAATTTAAGAATACAATTACGTTTTACATACAATATGCCGGACCACTTGGTGGAATGATAAGCAAGAATAACATAAAAGTTGACATTACAGTAAAAGAACTGGTGATTTACCCCGTTAACCCTGTTAAACTTTTACCTTTGTATAGCGATCAACCCAGGAATATAACTTTTCCTGTTTATTCTCTGGAAGAAATTATGATAGAAAAAATATGCAGTATTTTAGACCCGGCAAGGCATGAACCGAGAGACGTCTATGACATCTGGCATCTTCTGGAATATGGAGGAGTAGAGCTTCATACTCTGCGAGACGATTTTTTTAAAAAATGCAAATTCAAACAGTTAGAAAAAGATTATCTGAAAATTCAGGTAGACAAGAAAGACCCCGTATACCAAAAACTATGGGAAGTAAGACTTGGAAATCAGATGACAGGATTGCCACCTTTTGACAATGTATATCGTGCAATCAAACGTCATTTGCGAAAAGCACAGTTAATATAATTATTTATGAACACTAATCAACTTTTATTCGCAAAAAGATAAAAGGGGAAGTTAACGATATGGGAATGGGAATCAAGAAAAAGATAAATTTTAGCTCCTTAGAAAATGCGAAAGAAGATGTTTTTTATAAGCTGACACATAATACTATAAAAAATATTAAAGATGTCCTAATATGGGCAGATAAAAATGGAGAAAGAACCGACCTCTTAATGAGAGATAGTAGTGGGAATAGAATGATGTTAGGAAAGGTTCAATCGGATAAAGATTTTAAAGCGTTATGCGGTTTAATCAACCGAAACAATAAAACCTATTTCAGAATAATACTGCGAAAAGAGATGAACCTATTCTTGATATTATACGATGAAAAGGTTATCAAGGATATTCTGGAAATAGGAATACGAGGGATAGATATTGGTTCAAAAGAATATTTCATTAGAATTTATTTACAGAAGAAGTTTCTTAAGGAATTGTCCAAAAGTCATATCATTGAAAAGATTGGCTGATGTCAAATGGAACAGTCCCTCTGGAAGAAGATTTGAGATAGATTAACACAATTTCTCTCTTGACTTTTTCCATTTCCAACTTCAATGTTATTGTAAGCTAAAATTTATAGATTTGGTAAAGGGAATGCGTTTAAGACAACATCCCTTGAATTTGAATATGCAGGAAGAAATACAGTGGGAAAAGTTCGGACAGAATAAACTTGTTAGTAAGTGCTCCGTTCAGATTAGGAGTTGGCGGATTCTTGACGAAGTTGGTAGTTGGCATCGTTACCGTCTCTGTACGACCTGGGATTTTAGTGCCCCAAAATTTACTTCTACACCTGCGATAGTTAGATTAGTTAAAGATGAACAAAAGAGAATTGGACTTTTAATCACAGGGAAGAACACCGGATGGGTTAAAGTAGGAAGAAGAATCGGAGTTTTTCAATCTATTTATACGTCTTTTAATACAATAAATAAGAAAGCTTTGCAGTATCTTCTTTCTCATTTTCATTGTGACCTTTTGGAAGAAGGCGATTTAATTTTAGGGAGAGAAACAATAGATGCGTTTGACTAAAGCCTACAACTTTCCTTGGTGATTATATACTAAGAATTCTTTCCTATAGGTTTCCTCTTTTTAACTAAACGATGTTCGTTAAGCACGCGGTATACTCCTGTATGTCCTATCTTAAATCCTAAGCCAATGAAATGCTGCGCGATTTTATTGCATCCTAACTTTGGATTAGTTTCCCTGTATTTTACTATTTGAGCCTCTAATTCTTCCGTAATCTTTCTTGCTTTATGCTTCGGAGATTTATGAAATTCCAATTGTTCCCACCACTCCGGGAACATGCTGCGGTATGTTTTTTTCTTAACCCCATCGGTTATGGAAATAAATTCTTCTGCAAGCGGTTTACTTTGTTTCCAATGTGTGCCTCCAGCCCAATTTTTTCTTATTATCTTCTGTACCTCTTTCGTATCTTCGATATGTCTAAACCATAACGTTCTTGTAAGAAGTTCAAGTATTCTATCCGGATGAGGTTGACTCCAAAGAAATTTCCTATAACTCTTTCTTTTTCGCTTCCAACGGAAAAGTTGCCGCTTAGTAATCCCATACTCTTTACAAGTTACGTCAACCGAAGCACGAGTCTCTTCCTGCCAGTCAAGAACTTCATACCTCCACCTTGCCATTTTTTCTTCCCGCTCTGATATGAAACTCATTCCCAAAACGTACCTAAAATTGAGCTTTTGTCAAGGAAATTACCTATGTGTCAGGATAGGATTATAGTGAATAATCTCCGAATTTCTTATGTAGTATGGAGTAAAAAAAGATTAAAAACGCTTAATTTTGCTGGGGGTCCATCGTACTTATATATAGGGGGTGGAATATCTTTAAAATACTTTTTAAGTTTTTGTGTTTTTCATCTATAATATAGTATGGGGTAAAAATGAAAAAGGAGGCGAAGATAGGATGAAGTTAAATTATAATCCATTTGCAGACCATTTAATAATGTGTTTGTGTGACTGTGAAGAGAAAGTCGGGTTATGGGTAGCCAATAGTCTTTGAATTAACGTTGTTTTTAGTTGATTTAAGAAGATTTTGTTTCTCAAAGGTAAATAATTCCCTGTCTGCAAGGTGGCGCGCGTTTGAAGTTCGTATCTGCCTAAAAAGAGTTTTTGAGAATAGGGACTTGTAAAGTCCTCTTGTCTCCGGCATTTATTTTAAAGATATTTTTTAAGCTTTTGCGAAATTATCTATAATATCTTGTAACCTTTAAAAAAATAATAGGAGGAGGAAAATGAAAGCATATTTGTCGCAAAAAGGGTTCCTGGAGGAGTATGAGCAGTTTTTTGCTTTGATGGATAAACACTCAAGCGAAAAGTACTCCAGAGAAGAACAGAAGTATACACAGGCAATTTTTAACAAAATGTTAGCCGCATTAGAGAAGAAAATACAAAAGAAAACGGCACTATCTATATCCAAAAACATAGAAATCCCGATTCTTAATGTATTCAAGAAGCACAACTTGACCGGTGAAGAACAGAAGTTATTTATGTTTATCCTGTTTTCGTCAATAAAAAGGGGGACGAGCGTTGCAATAGGGGACACCCTTCAGAAATTTTACAAATCAACGGATGAAGTAATCAAAAAAACTGAGTTATTCTCTCCCTCAGGCAATTTGCTTAAAAATAAACTTTTAAGCTCTTCGCAAAGTTTTTTGAGGAGTTTACGCGGAGAGGAGAGTTATCTAGGGATAAGTATAACGGTTAATCCTGAGGTGTTAAATTCGCTGTTAAATATTACTAAATCTGAAAATGACGAGGACTCTCCTTTTACTATCAAGGAACCACGGGTTGACATTACACGGGCAGTTCTGAAGCCGGCAAAGAAAAAGGAAGTAGAAGAGATAATCGGGTATATCAAAAATAAAAAAATAATTCAGGAGAAAATTGGATTAATAAAAAGCATAGAAAAAGGATTTGGTTGCATTCTTTTATTTGGTGGTCCCCCGGGAACAGGCAAGACTTTATTGGCAGAAGCAATAGCAAAAGAATTGGATAAGAAATTATGTACCGTAAATTATGCGCAGATGACAAGCAAGTTTGTCGGGGAGACAGGTAAAAATATTGAAAAGCTCTTTAAGTTTGCAGAAGAGACTAAACCCGTTATCTTACTGGATGAAGCGGATGCTTTGTTATCCAAAAGAAGCTCAAGGGAAACGTCTAATGATTATGCCTATAACCAGGAAGTGATTCTCTTCCTGCAGAAAATAGAAGAATTTGACGGAGTAATAATTATGACAACCAATAGAGAAGTATCTCTGGATAGCGCGCTTAATAGACGAATTACCTATAAGGTTGATTTTGAAATTCCTGATATGCCGGAGAGGAAAGAAATATGGAAACTGTTAATCCCACCTAATATACCTGTGGATAAGAACGTTGACTTTTCCGAGCTTGCAACCCAATACGTATTCGCAGGCGGACATATAAAGAATGCAGTTTTGTCTGCGATTATAAAGGCAGTATCAAGGTCATCGGAAGAATTTGTGTTAAAAATGGATGACTTGAAAAGTGCGGCTGAGATGGAAAGTTCTAAAATGGAAAAGAAAGAAACCCATAAAATAGGGTTTCAATAAATAAAAGGATAAGATGAAGAAGACTATATTCAAGGATTTCACAGACAAAAAAGATGTCTTAAAGATTTTTGAAAATTCCAAATATGTTACAGAAGATGAATTCAAAAACAAACTCATTCATACTTACAGGATATATTTTGATAAAGCCGGTAACCCAACCTCATTTAAACTCTATGACGAAGAGGGGAGATGTATGGGAGTGACTTCCTGGGATTTAGATGAAAGTGCTTCAAGCATTCCTGCTACTTCAAGAGGAAAAATATTATACATATATCGCAAAAGAAACAATACGGACAAATTAGAAAAGGAAGTAGGGTATAATTTCATAGTTCAGGGTAGCAACGGCAAAGAGTTAGAATGCAAAGAGTATCAGGGCAAAAAACTCTATAAGGAATGCAAGCAAGTCAAAGGAAGAAAAGTTGTGAGCTATTATTTTGGAGGCAGGGCATGTGTAGCAAAAGATTATTATGATGAGAATGATAACATGATAAAACGGGAGTCTTTCAACAAAGGGTTATACGGGGACTGGTATCGTGTAGAATATCAGTTGTTCTATTATAATAAACTCTCCAAAATTATGAAAGCAAAGCGTTTTGTACTGGATAATTTTATAAGCACAACACAATATAAGTATTCTAAAAGAGGAAATCTAATAGGGGAAAAACATAAGTGGTCTAATAAAAACAAAAAAGGGACAAATGCCCGGGCATACTTGTGGGATGAAGAAGCCGGTCTTATCCAACAAGAGTTTGTTTATGCTAATTCTGTTTTACTATGGGAAATTAAGTATTCTTACGACCATTTGAAAAGACTGGTTAGAAAAGACCACCGGTCTTCTCCGGATGCTGTTCTAAAAATATGGGAAATATATGAGTATGATAAAGACAATAGGATTGTCAAAGAAGAAGAGGTAAGCTTCGGGGGGAGCAATACGTGCACCACTTACGAATATGATAAAAGAGGCAGGAAAGTCAGAGAAACTTGGATTATGAAGTTTCCCGCTGATTCCACCTATGATAAGAATATTAGAACATATAGATATGATAACAGAGGAAGACTGGACGAAGAATCATTTGAGTTTAAACATAATGTTCCCGTAGAATAGAAAATGTTAAACTTGACAGATAAAGTATCGGAAGCTAATAGTTAACTCGTATATATATATAAACGCATAAAAAAGAGGGGAAGAAAGGAAGGGGAATCATGGGGAAACCGAAAGCTTGTTGTGGCTGCGATTATGCCCAAAAATGTGATCGTCAACGTAATCGTTTTACCAAAGAGGAAGAGATTAATGACATTATATCGAGCGCCAAAGAGATGAATAAGTTTTATAAGTGCAAAATTTTAAATAATAAAGAGAGTATAGAGATAATAGCTAGTGCTTTATTAGGTAAATTTAGCAAACTAAATAAAGTAGTTGATGGTGTAACTATTCGGGACACATTTAATGCTAATCATGACGGCAAAACAGCTAGTAAGGATGACTTCAGTGAGGATTTATTGGGTATTGCCTTGCGGAATGAAGAAAGAAATTTTGATTTTGGCAAGATATTTGACTACCAAGTCCCATTTACTAAACCACCGATTATAGGGCCAATTGATTTAGTGGCGGTAGATGGTGTAATTATTAAGTTGATCGAGTTAAAAGCTCCTGATTCTGTGGAAACATTGTTGAGATGCATTTTAGAGATATATACTTATTATAAAATACTAATTAGGGCAAAGAAAAAATTCATTTCCGAGTATGAAAAGGATTTGCCCCAAGAGCATGAATACAGTTTTCATCCACTCATTTTGGTAGGTGAACACTCTGCTGCAGGAGAAGAGTTGAGCAAAATAGAAGATTACCATGCTCTCAAAATCCTTATTGGGAAGTTGGAGGCTGAGCTAGATGAACCTTTTGAGTTCTACGTATATAATTATGATGGGGATAAAATGCTAAAAGAAGGTCCACGGGACAACAAAGATAGGGATAGGGGAAAGAGATTCTTATGCGGCAAGTTTACTGCCCGGGTCATAAATATCTTCCCTGAAGAAAATGGAAGATGAAAATCATAATTCATAGAGGAACAAAAGAAATCGGCGGCACCTGTATTGAGCTAAAGAGCAAAAATACAACTATCCTTCTGGATTTCGGACTTCCATTAGTTTATAAGGGAGAAGAATTTGATAGTTCAAAATACAAAAATGAATCTGTAGAAAGCCTGAAAGCTTTAAAAATACTCCCAGATATTCAGGGAATTTACAAGGGAGATAGCCAAAACAATACCGTATCAGCGATTGTTTTGAGTCACAGCCATTTAGACCATTATGGTCTTTTAGATAAACTAAAACCTGAAATACCAATTTATTTAAGTGCGGGTGCAAAAAAGATGATAGAAGTCTCATCGATTTTTACCCAATTGCGGGTAGATCTTGAAAACCCCAAAGTTATTAAAGCTAAACAGGAATTCACAATTGGCGATTTCAAGATAATTCCTTATGCTGTAGGACATTCGGCATTTAACGCTCTTGCATTTTACATTGAAGCTGAAGGGATTAAAATTTTCTACACCGGAGACTTCAGAATGCACGGGAGAACAATAGGGGATATCGAACTTATTAGCAAGAAGCATCACAATGAAATTGATTATCTAATAATGGAAGGCACTATGTTTGGGAGGGATGCGCCTTTTCGTAAAGACGAGGATTATGTAAAAAATAAAGCATTAAGTTTAATGAAAAAAACTGAAGGGCTGGTATTGTTGATGTTCTCACCTCAGAATATAGACAGATTAGTATCCCTTTTTAAAGCGACTGCGAGCGCAAAGAGACGATTTGTCGTTGATATCTATACTGCTTACCTGCTTGATAATATAAAGGATATGGCAAAGACACCAAACTCAGCGTGGGGGAATGTAAAAGTCTTCCATCCGGAAAAGCAGTCAAAAAGATTGTGGATAAAAGGGGAAAAAGATATTTTAGAAAAATATAGAACTAAGAATGTAAAACTTGATTATATTCAGGCTTATCAGAGTGAATTAAGTGTATTGTTTAGGAATTCTATGATTCCCGACTTTGAAAACATAAGTAATTCAAAAAAGGGACTGTTGATATACTCAATGTATGAGGGGTATCTTAAGCAACCAGGTTTTAAAAAATTAGATGTTTTTTTAGAGAAGAAAAACATAGTACGTGAAATAGTGCATGTAAGTGGTCATGCATATATTGGGGATTTGAAAAAGTTTGCCGATGATTTAGTCCCAAAACAGATTATTCCGATTCATACCTTTCATCCCGAGCAATACCGGGAGTTGTTTGGAGATAAGATTAAAGAAATTGAAGATGGAAAAGCTGTAGAATTGTAAAGTTGTATCCTTTCAAAAATTTTATCGTGAATAACTTTTTGCTTTGTTTTGTGTGAAAGGATGACAATTAAAATCTTCCCGATTAAATTCAGCAAAGAATCTTCACTCGTTAGTTTTCCCCTTGACTTTTCCCATTATCACTTTAAGAATGCAGTATATTTTAAGCCAACAATTTTCTATATAGGAGGACGACATGAGAATAGTTGAGAATTTTGAAACTAAAAAAGTATGCATTGATAACATTTTTCTTGACCCAAATAATCCTAGGTTCCTTGACTTATACAATGAACCTCCGGTATCTTATGACCTTTCGATTATCCAAAAGCGTCAGGATATTATTTTAGGCCGAATGATAGAGGGGAACTTTGATATCGAGGAGTTGATAAAATCTATTTCGACTTCTGGATTTTTACCGATAGATAGAATTGTGGTTATGAAGATTGACTCTGGAATTGACAAATATGTTATTATAGAAGGGAACAGGAGGGCTGCTGCCATTAAAACTATTTTAAAAGAATCAGAATTTTATGAGCCGTCATTAGTCGATAATCTTAAGGAAATAGAAGTCATAATACTAAATTCTGATGCAAAGAACCCAGAATTGTTAGATATTGGCAAACAAGTGGTGCAAGGGGTCAGAAATGTTACAGGCATCAAATCGTGGGGGCCATATCAACAGGCACAATTCATTGATAATATGATAAAGGCAGGTGAAGACGCAGGAACAATTGGAAAAATGATTGGAATGCCTGCAACGAAGATTAATAAATTATGGAAAACATTTAATGTGTTAAATCAAATGCGAAATGATGAAGTATATGCTGAACTCTGGGATGCAAGATTGTTCGCATATTTTGATCAAATTATTGGAAGACCGTTATTGCGGGATGATTGGTTAGGTTGGGATAGGGAAAAAGGGATATTTACTAAACGAGATAATTTAGAGTTCTTTTATACTTGGATTGTTGGAGGAAAAGATGAAGAAGGCAATCCAATTCCCAAGAAAATTAGTGACCATCGTCATGTAGCATATTTAGAAAAAGCGGTCAGCAATCCTGAGGCACTGAACGAATTGAAGCGAAAAGACAAAACAATTGAAGATATAATACCTATGATTAGTGAACAGAAAACATCTAATTGGTGGGAGGATGTACATCGTGGGCTCAAAGCAGTATCAGACATTGGAATTGATGAAGTAGAAAAATTTTCTGAAGAAAATATACAATTATTAAAAGATACAATTATTAAGATACAACAGCGATTGACACAATATGGCAAACTTAAAAAATAGCGAAATAACAGAAATTATTATAGAGAAGTTTAGGGAAAATCCCAACCTAATAGGAGATTTAGGTGAATTGATTGCAGAAACTTACATTAAGAGAGAGCATATGCCTAAGGATCAAGCATGTGAGGAAGCAGAGTGTAAAAAAGAAACAATCAAGAGTTTGCTCTTGCAATACATTGAAACATCTGCAAACAAAAAAATTAAACCATATATAGAATTTAATAGCGCAAACGATCGTTTAAAAGGCGTTGGAATGGTAAACGAAAAAATATCTTTACGTCCCACAATATTAAACTATCTCAAGGGAATAGATCCTTATTTATTTGAGGCATTGTGTCCTGTTATTTTAAAACATTTTGGAGTTGCGGACTTTGAAATTACTAAAAAGTCGAATGATGGGGGTATAGATTTTGTAGGGCAATTAAATATACAAGTTGGCAGTAATAGCTCGACAATGCTATATGATTGGGATATAAAGATTATTGGTCAGGCGAAAAGATACTCAGGTACAGTTGGACGACCCGATATGGATAAGTTTTTAGGTGTAGCTATAAGGAATAGAAACCAGGAAAAAACATTTATCCCTATTCTATTTATGTTTGTAACAACCGGTGGCTTTTCTAAGGATGCTTATCATTATGCAAAAGAATACAAAATTATCACAAAAGATGGGGACCAAATAGCTGAAATTATTTTGCAGCAAGATATGGGAATAAGAAAATATGGAAACGAGTGGGAATTCGATGAAACAGAATTTGTAAAACATTTGTGTAACAAGTAAATTATAGAGACACAATAAGCATGGCTCCTTATCTTTTGTCGAGGTCTAGCATAATTTCCCCGATTTGGAGCAGGAATTTTATATCCTTTGATTCTAAAAAATTAAGTTGCAAAAATGATAATGGGAAGTATAATTAACCAATGAGCAGCAAATCGTCTAAGAAGCCTGCGTTAAATGCCGACCTTGGTGGGATACCATTTAATTTACCATGGAAAAAATTCAATTGTAAAAATGAATACAATATACATAAAAACTGTAAAAAGAGATTCAGTTGCATAATTGGCGTCCAGGAAACTGTGAGAAAGGGGCAATGCGAGTTCATTCCTCTAGGAGGTTCCGATAGATTAGAAAAGATTTTTGTAAGGCAATATAGCTCCCGCGAGGAAGTTCTTTTCTGGATTGATGATACGAATTATTACGTACTCAAGGGGTGTCGCTCATTTAAATCAGGCATAGAGATTTCACAGTTTATAAAAGGGAAAAAAATTAAGGGAACCCTAAGTAAAATGGATATTGCTATTAAGATTGCCAAGAAAGCAGAACTCCCGATAGAAGTTGCTTTAGATATAATTGAATCAATTACAAATTCTGTAACAGAAGCATCCTTGAATGGGGAAAGCTGGGATATTGATGACCTTAAATGGGCTCCATAGAGGTTTTGACGCCCCGGGGTGCCGGATTTGGTAGAGAAGAGAGTAGAAGACTCTACGGATATAAATAAGTGGATGCTTAATGAAAAAACAAGGAGATAAATAAATGATAACTATTATAAAACAAGCTTTAGAAAATATAAAGGAAAACTATTGTAATCTTTCACAAATAGACTATTCTAAACTCTACCTTTCTTTTGAACAAAATATAAAAGAAACAAAATATTTGGAGAGACCCTTTGCATATGAATTTTATCATGAATTTCGAAAATTAATGGAAAATAGTGATATAGATTTTGGTAGATACGTAATGCAGGCAGAAGTGGATAAGAGATACCAACATTGTTTTGAAGACGGGAAAATTCCTGATTTCATTATGCATAAAAAGAATTCCAATGAAAACCTTTGTGTCATTGAATTTAAACTTGCCACTAATCTTACCAAATTAAAAGATGATTTTGACAAACTTCTCGATTTTAAAACAAATCCAGAATTGAAGTATACTTATGCTGTCGAAGTTATCATTGGAGATACAACTTCTTTAATAGAAGTGAAGCAAAAGATCGAACAACTAAAAAATAATATTGGGGAAGAAATTATAGTTATAGAATTCAACACAAGTTTATGGAAGGCACAAGAAAGTCGAATTCAATACCAAAAATTATTGACTATTTGAAAGGAATCATATATTTTGTTGATACGATTCAAGAGTGGTTGAAAAATGGAAACGATAAACCAAGCTAAAGTTTTCGTACCAGTATATGAAATATTCCCTGACGTTAGAAGTGATTTTGAAACCTTTAAACGTCTACTTCTTGACTTAAGCCGTACGGACACATTATTCTGGTGTGCACGTCTCAACTTGATTGTTTCAAGTTCCTTAGACTGGGATCATAAAAGGAGACAAGAATTTGGATTGCAGCAATTTTTAACAAATGAAGAAATCGAAAGAGTCAATATCTTTGTACAAAAACATAGGGGGGCACAAAACGTAGGAATATTCTTTAGAGGTCAACTCTTGGAACTTATTCGATGGGTTATCCTATATTGTCGAGACCATCCAGACGATGGAAATACCTTTGAAGATCCGAAAGTACGGAGAAAGTTTGCGCAAGTTGTATTAATAGCTGGTGATATATGGCAGAAACGTGTATTCAAGGATAATTTTTCTTTGAATGAGGGAATAGATATTGCAAGGGAAAGAGCTTTAGGTACCATTCGGAAGAGTGTAGAAGCATCGGAATTATCTCCCGATATATCTAAGTCAATAGGACGAGGATGGATTTTCTTAAAGATTATTTCAGTTGCTATTATGGGGAGTTTGAGAAAGACTTTCTATCTTCAACTGGACTCTCTGTAGAACAGTATTATATCTGTTTATCCGCAATGATTGCAAACTTTCTAAATCCTGATAGAGGAACATGTATTCTTAACTCAACTAATTTAGGTCAAGAGACTTCTTATAGAGATATATTTGAAAAATATATTGCTCTTGAATCCCAGACTCTTGATGAACTTCGAAATGCATTATGGAAACAGAACGAAATAAATATAGGAAGCGATGAAAATGCTTCGTCTTATAATTATCTACCTTTAAGAGAAAAGCCAATTTTGCGGGTAAATGATGGTCGGGCAATTATATTAGATCCAGTTTTTTATAGTGAAAAAGCATCTGTTGGTCCCCTATTTATTATAAGCAAAAGAAGCCTTGATCGTAAAGCTAACGAAATTTTTGGAGCTTTTGGGAATGCCTTTGAAAGTTATATAAGCGATATTCTTAAAAGGATGTTTCCTAATACATCCGGAATCTTGACTAAACGTCTATCTTGCAACGTCAAAGGAATTGATCCAACGGGGAATGAAATACAGATAGATGCTTGCCTAAATGATATCACAGAAATTGTTCTTTTTGAAATGAAAGCTATTTGGATTCGAGAAGATAAAATTCTAACTGAGAATCCTGAAGACTACATAAAATATTTACAAGAAAAATACGGGGTAACACAAACTACTCATGATCGCAGAAGTGGAATAGCACAGCTTGTCAGAATAATTGAGCTATTGGCATCTAAAAAGTGGTTAGGGGAAAATAATGAATTTAGTCAAACTAATCTTATATATCCGGTGTTAGTTGTTTATGATTCGCTTTTATCAGCGCCTGTATATGGGAACTTTTTATTGTCAGAATTTGAGAAATTACTTAAACCAGATGCTAAGAATAAATCTGGGGAATTAAAGAAAGAAAATCTTCGTATCGCACCGCTTATTGTGATAACAGTTGAGGATATGGAGGATTTAGAGACTTCAATAGAACACTTCGGGTTACGTAACCTTTTGGCTGACTACACACAATCTTGCCCAGATCGTCTTATGTCTATTCGGAATTTTGTTGTATCATCTTCAAAGTATCAGTTTTATCATAATCGAAATATTGCCAATAAGGCAGCAGAGGTCCTTCGTAAAACTCAAGATATCTTTTTAATAAATAGTGACAAATCAAGTTGAGAATTAGTAGGTCAATAAACTTTCCTCTTGCCAAATATCTGAACTAAACTTATTATCCCCTAATGTCCATTAACTATATAACCCTTCAAGACATTCAGAAAGGAACCCATGAAGCTAACAGGATGGTTATAATCCATTGTAAAAACTGTAAAGACCAGAAAATCGGAAATCATATCGACTGGGTAAAGGATTGTATAAAAGCCCCGGGACATTATTTTTTACATAGATGTCCGGTTTGTAGAGCGGAGACGAAGCTGAAGAAGACGGATATAAAGAAGATAAAAGAGGTGTTGGGGGGCGGGTAGAAATGCGTAAGATGTAGATCGTCAAAGCGGTTTTTGTGGGGAATTTTAATAAAACATATTGACAAATAATATACAATAGAATAGACTCTTTGCCTATCTTATAAGTATTTTGCTTATATTATATGTTTATAAAACTGCAACAGAAAGCGGAAGAGAGTCTAAAAGTAAGCCAAGAATGTATAGAACTTCAAGCTTATAATACAGGTATAAGTCGAGCGTATTATAGTATTTTTCAAATAATTAAGTCAACTTGTGAAATTAAATCTTGTGATGTAAGTCTATTTAATCGAGGGGAACGAAGTTACCCCCATGCTGAAATCGGTAATATATTTTGTTACTTAATGTCAAAACAAGGGGGAACAAATTTAAGTGACATGCATATTCTTGTTTCTGAAATAGAAAAAATTTATATGCGAAGAAAAAACTCAGATTACGAATGTACCCTATATGAGAAAAAACACTTACTTGATGCTATCAGAATTGCTGTGGCAGTTAAAGACTGGATTCGTAAGATACCGTAGGAGGAAAAATGAACCAACTAGAAAAAAAAGCAAATTCTATATTTAAAAAAATAAAATGTAAATTTCCTAATTTAAAAGTAAAATTAACTATAGAGGAAGAGGATGGATTTACAGATTATTATATTGTTGTAAATGATGAAAATATAATAAGAACTAAAAAATTTTGGGCATATTTAACTCCCATATATAACATGTTAAACGATAGGTTTATTCATATATATGCAGATAAATATTTATTTGAAGACGAGTGTGTAACTGAAGACGAGTATATCACTATAAAAGAACTTGTTAAAGTAGATTATTCACTAATAAAATCACAATTTATACCTCAACTCGTTAAAAATTCAATATGGGATACCTATTGTTGCGGTTCTAATATCAATATGGACATACAAAATAAATTTGCATTAGCAAGAGGAGCATAATGGAAGCAATTACATCAATGTTAAAGTTTCAGAATTATCATATTGAGGAAATTAAATTTATAACTTATAACGATTGTATCTATCCTAAAAAAGGAAGTCCGATTAATATTGACTTTAAGTGTAAGATAGCATCTTTTGAGAAAAAAGAAGATACATCTACAGTAGTTGTAGCATTGGAAATAGATTTATTTAAGGGTTATGAAAAACCACCTCTTTCATTAAATTTAGTTGTTAGTGGTGTTTTTGAGAGTAATGTTGAAAACAAAGAAGAATTTGCAAAAACATGGTTAAGTAATTGTACAGCTATACTTTTCCCTTATATAAGAGAAACGGTCAGTTATATTACTAAAAATTCTAATTTCCCACACCTATTGCTCCCAACTATCAATATAGTTGAAACCCTAAAGCAACAACAAAAGAAATAATTCCAAATAAAACTATAAAATACTTGGGGCTGCTTGTTAAAAAACTTTAGTTGTAACAGGTAAACTATCTTTTTTACTTAATATTTCCATTTTTCTCTTCGCCTGGAATCTTTCGGAACCATACCAAATTTATTTACTTATTCTATTATTCCTAGGTTTATAAATTTTTTTACCCTAGAGTTGAGAAAGTTTTTCTTGCAAAATCCAAACTCCAACTTAATATAGAAATATACTTTATTATGCAAATGGTTAGAAGTTTTGATTTAGAAAGTGGTTTTAAGGCGTAGGACACTATGAGTTCAAAAAAAGAACTATCGGAACGAGACATCTGTACAAAATTTATTTTACCTGCTCTTCTAAAGTCTGGATGGGATATAGAAAAACAGATTAGAGAAGAAGTCTTTTTCACAGCAGGTCGTATTTTGGGCGGAGGCAATAGAACTATACGTGGCGAGAAGAAATACGCCGATTTTATTCTCTATCTTAAACCGAATATTCCAATTGCTGTTATTGAAGCAAAAGATAATAACCATTCTGTCGGAGCAGGGTTACAGCAGGCATTAGGTTATGCAGAGATACTCGATATACCTGTTGCCTTTAGTTCAAACGGTGATGGCTTTATTCAGCATGATTCTTCCGGACTATCTCCGCTTATTGAAAAAGAGTTATCTTTAGGCAATTTTCCTTCACCGTCTGAAGTATGGAATATGTATAAAAAATACAAAAAGATTGAGACTTCTGAGCAGGAAGAGATTGCCTCGTTTGATTACTTTTTTGACGGTTCAGGACGCACGCCTCGCTATTATCAACAGATAGCTATAAATAGAACGGTAGAAGCGATAGCGCGCGGCGAAAATAGAATCCTTCTTGTAATGGCTACAGGCACAGGAAAAACCTATACCGCTTTTCAAATAATATACCGTCTTTGGAAGAATCGCAGGAAGAAACGAATTCTTTTTTTGGCAGACCGCAACATACTTATTGACCAAACTAAGCGAAATGACTTCAAACATTTTAAAGAAAAGATGACGGTTATAAAAAAGAAAAAAATAGACAAAGCTTTTGAAATTTACCTTGCCCTTTATCAGGGATTAACGAATTATAATGAAGATAAAGATGCTTACAGAGAATTCAGTCGAGATTTTTTTGACCTTGTAGTTGTTGATGAGTGTCATCGTGGAAGCGCAGCTGCTGATGGCGCATGGAGGGCGATACTTGATTATTTTAGTTCCGCAACTCATATCGGTCTTACTGCAACACCAAGGGAAACAAAAACAATTTCTAATATAGAATATTTTGGCGAACCTATTTATACGTATACACTAAAACAAGGCATAGAGGATGGATTTTTGGCTCCCTATAAAGTTATCCGTGTCGGGTTCAATACAGACCTTGAAGGTTGGCGTCCGGAAGCAGGCAAAACAGATAAAGACGGCAATGAAGTTGAAGACCGTCTTTATAATACTAAAGATTTTGATAAAAACCTTGTTATAGACGAGCGGACAAAGCTTGTAGCTAAAAGAGTTTCTGAATACTTACGTGCAACAAACAGGTTTGATAAAACAATAGTTTTCTGTGTTGATATAGAACATGCCGAACGGATGAGGCAGGCTCTTATTAATGAAAATCCCGATTTAGTAAAAGAAAACTATAAATATGTTATGCGTATTACAGGCGATGACGATGAAGGTAAACGCGAAGTAGATAATTTTATAAATCCTGAAGAGCGTTATCCGGTAATTGTTACGACATCAAAACTAATGACTACCGGTGTTGATGCGCAGACTTGTAAATTAATCGTTCTTGATTCCAATATAAAATCAATGACTGAATTCAAACAAATTATTGGTCGTGGAACTCGTATTAACGAGGAGTATGGAAAAACATTCTTTACTATTATGGACTTCCGTAACGTAACCAATCTCTTTGCTGACCCTGATTTTGATGGACCTCCTATAATGATTAAGCAAGTAAAGGCAGAAGAGGAAATAACAAAAGAAGATATTGGCGTAGAAGATAGCGGCACTATTAGTGACCCGGAACCCGAAATTCTTGTGGATTTTCCTCCGGTGTATCCCCCAGAAATAGTAAAAGGTGGTCCGATTATATCCGAACATCAACCAAAAGTTTATGTAGCCGGTGTATATGTTTCAGTATTAAACGAGAGGACTCAACATCTGGATGCTAACGGTAAGCTTGTAATAGAGAGTATGAAAGATTATACAAAAAAGAACATTTTGCAGGAGTTCCGTTCCCTTGATGATTTCTTAAACCGCTGGAATAGTGCGAATAAGAAAAAAGTGGTTATAGAGGAATTAGAAGCACATGGTATCATTATGAAAAACTTGATGACAGAAATTAAAAAAGATTTAGACGTTTTTGACCTGATTTGTCATATTGCGTGGGATATGCCTGCCCTTACCCGTAGGGAACGTGCTGAAGAAGTAAAGAAACGCAATTATTTCACTAAGTATGGCGCAAAAGCACAAGAAATTATCAATGCGCTTTTAGATAAGTATGCCGATGAAGGCATCGAGAATATTGAAGATCTCTCGGTATTAAGAATTGAGCCGTTTAATCAAATGGGCACTCCATCGGAAATCATTCAGATTTTTGGAGGGCGCGACCAATATCTGAATATCATTGAAGAAATGGAAACCAAGATTTATGCCGTAGCTTAAGGAGAGTGAATGGGTAATATTGGAAATATTATAAAATCATTACAGAACATTATGCGTAAAGACCCTGGCGTGGCTGGGGATGCACAGCGTATCGAACAATTGGGTTGGATGATTAGTCTTAAAATATTGGATGATAAAGATAAAGAACTTGAGATTATCAATAACAAATATGTATCCATTATGCCGAAGGATTTACAGTGGCGTAATTGGGCAGCTAATGACGAAGGTATGACAGGGGAAGAGCTTAAAAACTTTGTTGACGGCACTTTGATACCACAACTAAAAAATCTTGATGTAAGTACCGGCAATAAACGCGCTCTCATTATTCGTGAAATATTTGACGGCACTAATAACTATATGAAGAATGGAACGATTATTCGTCAGGTTATTAATGCGCTAAACCAAATTGATTTTAATAAGGCTGAAGACAGGCATATATTTGGTGATATTTATGAAACGATTTTACGCGACCTACAGAGCGCCGGGAATTATGGTGAGTTTTATACTCCACGTGCTTTAACGGAATTCATTACGGAAATGATTAACCCACGTTTAGGTGAAAAGGTCTTAGACCCTGCTTGTGGAACAGGAGGCTTTTTAACCAGCGCCATAGAAAACATTCGTAAGCAAGATGTCAAAGGAGTTGAAGGGCTCAAGACTCTTGAAAATAACATTTATGGTATGGAATTAAAACCTCTTCCCTTTATGCTTTGTGTAACTAATTTGATATTGCACGATATTGAAGTGCCAAACGTGGATTATACAGACAGCTTAAACCGCGAATACACTACTATCGGACAGAAGGAAAGGGTTGATGTAATCCTTACTAATCCTCCTTTTGGCGCATCGGTTGCGGATGGAGTTGAAACTAATTTCCCTCTGAATTTTCGTACTACTGAAAGCGCCGACCTTTTTTTAATGCTTATGATACGTTATCTAAAAGATGGTGGTCGTGCAGGAATTGTTTTGCCTGACGGGTCGCTTACCGGGGATGGTGTTAAACAGAGAATCCGCCAACACTTATTAGAAAACTGCAACTTGCATACGATTGTCCGCTTGCCAAATTCTGTTTTTCAACCTTATGCCAGCGTTGCCACTAATTTACTTTTTTTTGAGAAAGGCAAACCGACCAAAGAAATCTGGTATTGGGATCATAAACTACCTGAAGGTGCAAAAGCATACAATAAAACAAAACCGATTCAAAAAAGTGAATTTGAGGGGCTTAAAAAGTGGTGGAAAAAACGCAAGGAAAACGAACAGGCATGGAAAGTATCCATAGATACGATTGCATCAAATGGGTATAGCCTTGACATTAAGAATCCACATATTCCTGAAGAAGAACATGCCTATTCAAGTTCTGAGATTGTCCATATGATTTATGATTCATTTCGCAAAAGTGACAAGTTTCTAGATGTTTTAAAGAAGGAGCTTGGGGATGGCTGATTTGAAACGTGCTAAAATTGGAGAATTGTGTACTCTCGAGAAAGGTTCTACTGGATTAGCAAAAGCATCATCTGGTAAGTACCCATTGGTTACCACAGGGGCAGAACGCAAGACCTCAAGAGATTATCAGTTTGACACAAAAGCAGTGTGTATCCCACTAGTCTCATCGACTGGGCACGGTAAAAAAACTCTAAATTATGTTCATTACCAAGAAGGTAAGTTTGCACTGGGCACAATTTTGGCGGCTCTTATACCAAAAGATGAGAATGTACTCAGCCCCCGGTATCTTCACGCATATCTTCAGAAAAATAAAGACCGGGTTATTGTTCCTCTAATGAAGGGTGCGGCTAATGTTTCTTTGTCTGTACAGGCTATTTCTAATATCGAAATACCTCTTCCACCCGTTTGGAAGCAAGAAGAGATTATCAGCAAGATTGACAGTGTATCTGTTGAGCATAGGGATTTATTGAATGAATCAGATATTCAGATAACCCTTTTCGGAAAGCTTCGTCAAACCGTTTTGCAGGAAGCGATTGAAGGCAAACTTACTGCCGAATGGCGGAAACAGAATTTTGAATTGATTAGCGGAGATAATCATGCCTCAAAATTGCTTGAGAAAATCAAAGCCGAAAAAGAACGCCTTATCAAAGATGGCAAAATACGAGAAGGGAACCCCTTGTCACCTATAACTGATAATGAAAAGCCCTTTACTTTGCCTAATGGTTGGGTGTGGTGTAAACTGGAAGATTTAGTTTCACTTTTAGGGGATGGTCTGCATGGAACCCCAAATTATTCAAATAACGGAGAATATTTTTTCATAAATGGGAATAATCTAAATGAAGGAAAGGTTTTGATAAAGGACAACACTAAAAGAGTTTCCTTAGAAGAATATAATAAACATAAGAAAGAGTTAACTCAAAAAACCGTGTTAGTTTCAATAAACGGGACATTAGGTAACGTAGCATTATACAATAATGAAAAAATAATTTTGGGGAAAAGCGCATGTTATTTAAATCTGCTAACCGGTGTAAGTAAGTATTACATGATGCAAATAATAAAAACCAAATACTTTTTAATTTATGCTTCTGACAATGCCAGCGAAACTACTATAAAAAATCTTTCATTAAAAGGTATGAGGATGTTTTTAGTCCCGTTGCCTTCCATTGCCGAACAAGAAGCCATTGTTGAGCGAGTAGACAAGCTTATGGCTATGATTAATGAATTAGAGAAACAAGTAACCGAACGCAAAAATCAGTCCGAAATGCTAATGCATTCGGTTTTGAGAGAGGCATTTGCCGGATGAAAGATCAAAAAACTTTTAGAATTATTCGTAAAATCCGCAGAAAAGTTGCTCACTTGATTGAACCATCGGGTTTTGAACGTGACCCTTTTTGGGATATTCCTATTGATATAGGCATAAAGGGAGCAAATGAGCTTCGTAAAGAGTTGTGTATAGACGAGCAATCGTATCTCTTTGTTGCAGGACAATCACATGCAGATGCTCGAGCTTATGTCCTCTACACTGCTCTTGATGAAGTTCAAAAAACATCGATATATTTGATGAGTTTACGGGAATTATTACAAGACCCATTCCTTGTAACCCCTGGTGACCAACCTGGTCGCATAGTTCAAACACACACTTTTGAAGAACAGGAAACTCGGATAAGACGTCTTCTTGAAGTGTTGGTTATGTTGATTCTTTTTGACAAGACAAATGAGCAACCATATTACCGACATCTCCTTTTAATTGAACAACTCGAGGAATTTTTGTCTATGAATCTTGATCTTAAAGATTTCTATGGGGCACAGAGTATGAATATCGAAGATTCTATTGATAATCAAATTAACTGGATACAAAAGGTCGAGAGTGAGATAGACCTTCAAAAAGCATGGTATCTACGGGAACGTACTCGATTAAAACCAAGGAACGAACTTCGTCCGGGACAAATTTTAAGCAACATGCGAGGACGTATAAAAGATGCGACTATTATCATGCATGATAGAGAAAAATTACTCTTTGGTTTTAGTTATTTTGGTAGATACGGACATGCAAGTGAGATGATTCATTATCGCTCAAATAAAACTCACTCTTATTTAACCCCGAATCCAGAGAAAGATGCAGTATATGAGCTTTCGTTATTACTTATTTCCATACTTGATAGGTGTCATCGATTGTTGGGACGTCCTGAACTTCCTATTATGAAAAGAATTTTACCAATACTCGACCAGACGAAACCAACCTCTCTTGTTTATAATACAACTGTCCGCGATATACAGGTTGGAGATTTTGTGCTTGCATATAGTGACTTAGCCGAAGTTATCGAAGTAAAAGAAAGTAAATATGGTTATCGTTCATATCGAATTCGCTATTTAGCTGAAAAACCCAAACCAGAGATTCAGGAGGATTGGTTCCCTGCATTTTATGTTCAAAAGTTTTATACGCGTTCAATTTTTTTTGAGAAGCTTCAAAAAATGGTAGAGGAGGGACAATTACCAAGCAACACTATGGAGCATATAGAAAAATTAAGTAAAGATGAACTACAAACAATTTTACGTCAATCACTTGTACATACTTGGTCTGTCGGTTTAAAAACTTGGGTACATCAGAATAAGAAAAAACCAAAATAAGTAATGAGTTACAATAATAAAAATCATGAATGAAGAGGATCTAAAAAACAAGGTCGTTCTGCCTTACCTTGCTTCACTTGGGCTGGACCTATCCGAATTGTCGTTTGAAAAAACATTTAACCTGCAGTTAGGAAGAAATATTTATAAAAAAATCGGAGACAAAGAGTCTTTATCTATATTAGGGCGTTCAGATATTTTATGTCACCGTAATCACAAAAACATATTCATTATAGAGGTTAAATCTGATGAAGTAGATATTACCCAAGATGATATTGATCAGGGTATATCTTACGCAAGGTTATTAGATAATATTGCTCCTTTTGTATTGGTAACAAATGGCAAGAAAACAATTCTTGTTGACTCAATATCTAAAGAGGACTTAACAGGAAAAGAACTTGGCAAACAATCAAATTTTTGGCAAAAAGGTTGTAGGTTATCATCAGATGAAGATATTGAGATTAGGTATGAGGCGATGATAAGTTTTATTGGTTATTCCCCTGAAAACGTAAAAGCATTTTCAGAGTCACAAGTAGCACAAAGAATTAGTACTTTGATAGGGCATAGGAAAGATCTGAGTAAGAAATTCATCCCAGAACTCTTTGTTCCGCGGATAAGCTTATATACTGAATTTGAAAATTTTTTGAAAAGCTCCTATAAAGCGTTTTCAATCATTGGAGAATCTGGGGTCGGAAAAACAAATTGTATTTGTGATTTAGCTTTGGAATATTCCAATAAATCCTTAGTTCTTTTTTTTAATGCAACGTTATTAAACAAATCTCTTTTAAAAACTATTTGCTCAGATTTCAACTGGGCGTTCTCCACGTATACCGAAGACACACATATTTTCAAAAAACTTGAGGGGATTGCGAAGGTTTTACGTACTAAACTTATTATTTTCATTGATGCTATAGATGAATCAATGATTGAAAACTTCAAACTTGAATTAAGTGATTTTTGCTTGAATTTAAACCATATGGAAAATATTAAAATCTGTCTTACCTGCAAAATTCAACAATGGGAATCATTTTTATATGAGCGCGGGACTCAAACACATCTTTACGGTTCTATATATCCTGTAAATCAAACTCAAAGTGAAAAAACCTCAGATGATGTTTCCCAACTTCCTGGCTTTATGCTAAAGAGGTTTGATGATAAAGAATTGTCGGATGTTATAAAAAAGTATACAACAGTTTATAACCTGAGGGGAGAAATAAGTTCCGATTTAAAGAAAGAATTAAGATTAGGGTTCATGATTAAAATAGTAGCAGAAACATATCAAGGTGGTAATTTTCCAACGGAAGCAAAAGATTGTAATCTTCTTCGTAACTACTTGTATTCTATGTTAGAAAAATCAAAAAAACCTGACACATTAATATCTATCTTGCGTGAGATAGGAACTACGTTAATTGAAGAAGAGACAGCAAGTAAAAAGACATACGGAAGTATTGAGGAAACCTGTTTCAAAAAAAGGATCAATATGAATATTTCCGACGAACTACCTGAAGACCTCTTTTCGTATAATATCCTTGTTAAGAAAAAAGATGAGAATGGCAATGTTTTCATCGGCTTTTATTACACTATGCTGAGAGATTATATTATATGTGCTTTATCTTTTAAATTAGATACCCTATCGCCTGAAAAATTTAGGTGTATTCTTCCTACTTTTTTTAAAGGACAAATTGGCTTAAGTGTAATAAATTATTACAATTCGGTAGCTAACCATAAACACTTAGAAATTCTAGAAGAATACAAGGAAACAAGAATTTTATCTTTTCTAGAACAGTATAATGATTACTTAACAAATCAATTCCCAAATATCAGGGAAAAATTTGATCCAAAAACATTAAAAGAAATTGGTATATTAATCCCTAATAATCCCCCTTTTGTTTTGAACGAATATGCATTTTATCCAATGTGTGAAGAAAAGAGTAAACCAATCAAAGTATTAGAACGTTCAAAATTTTGGACTGATGAACCATTCTTATCATACAAAGCGACTGTACTGCATATGGGGAAGAGCTTCAAAACTATAGCCCCAAAAGAACAAGCAAAAGAAGCTATTATTCCACAGATAAAAAAAATCATCGAAAAAGGTTTATTAAACGAGACTAAATCTATAGAATTAATGATAGAAAAAGTTGTTAATATCTTATATTTTTATCATCGTCAACTCGGATATGAATATAATATAAATATTTCTTACTTGCCAAGATATGATAAAATCTTTCCTATAGATTTGAATGAACTGCAATCACGGGTTTATTTGTTTCTTGCCAGAGAATATTATAAAGATGAAGAAATTAACAATCTGATTAAGGCAGGAACAATAAAGGAGAAAAACAACGTCTATTCGTGGGATGATTCGTTAATTGATTATACTAAGATAAATAAACTAGCGGAAGAAGCTTTAAAAATAAAAAAGCCAATAACAGCATCTAACATACAAGGTAATTACCCACCATTTAAATATTTGGATGAGATTATTAATAATCTGAAATCAGTTGGAATAGAAAAAATAGAAAAGCCATTATTCCCAACCCCTGACATACCAGTAGAAGAAGTATTTAAGGAAGTATTTAAAAGAAGGGGAAATATAGGTTGGATACCTGACACAATACTTGCAGAATACAGCAGGGATAGAATAGTTGAATATGTAAAAACATTTTTTGAGGTACTTATTAAGACTTATAATAACATAGTAGAAACATGTTTTCCTCTTCAAAAAAATAATTTTGAATTATATAATGCCCAGCCAATCTCTATGTATATCAATATACAAACAATCTCGTCACAGGGTTTTAGTCTTATTTATGGTTACAAAAGAAATGATGCGAAAGAAAATGAATTTCAAGTCGATTATGAACAAATAAATTATAGTTCTCTGGAAGATAAAAAATTCATACACTATTGTGCACAGGATCTGTCATTATTATTTCATAAGAGCTACAATGAACTAGTTTTCGTACATGGATATAATACCGGCAAAATGAATGAGTTTTGTGTTTTAAGAAGTTGGGTATATGAATTACTTAAAGGAGAAATTAAGAATATTTCCCTGCCATAAACCTATCCGTCATTCCAAATAACTAAAAAGGGGAGTTACATCCAAACTTAATCTAATTTAGTTTTCCTCCTAATATTCTTTCCCTAGCTCCGCGTTTTCTTCTATTACAGTAGCTTCTGATTCCGGATACCCCGGGATATAATGAGGGGAATCTTCGTCAAAATACGAAGCAAACTTATCTTGCTTGAGAAATCCGGAATGTTCGATACTTGCTTCTTCCGGGCCCATTGTGGTAAGTTTGTATTTAAATTTATTCTCTACGAATTTCTGAATATTAATTTTCTGATAATCTATGCCGAGCATCTCCAAGATGAACTTTAACTCCGACTTTATTGCCATTCGGTAGTAGTCCTCGTTTTCCAATTTGGGCAACAGATGAGACCAGTCGGCAGTATCCATAGTACTGATGTCCCAGAAATAATGGAAGTATAACTCCAACACCTTAGTAGATATTTTCTTTGCAGAAGGATAGCAGGATTCATACAGTTCTGTAATTTCAGCAGGTTTTAATTGTTTCAGCGAAAGAATGTTTAGTACCAAGCTGTCATCGGTAGTAGCCAGTTTATAAGCAGTTTCCATATCATTGTTTTTGCCAGATTCAAACTCGTACATATCCATGAGGTTATACTTTTCCATAGCTTTGCTTAATACCTCTTTAGATAGCCCTGCTGCGTTTTGTAATGCATTCGGCAACTCTTTGTCAATGCCGTTATAGAAACGCTGTCTATATGCCTCTACGTCTTCTGCCGTCAACGTGGCGTGACAGAGGGCCTTAATACGACTCTTAATCTCTTCGACAGTAGTCTGGCGTAGAATCAGATATGTCAGGAAGTTATGGAACGGATACTCAAATCTTACAGTAAGACTGTCAACCATAATTTTTCAGAGAAGTTCGTTTTTTCAAAAAAAGATTTTCATTGATATTCCGGGTCTTTTCTGTATCCTTTCAGCTCATTATAAGTGCGGAACAGGGACTTCTCTGCAACTCTTTCGTATCTCTGAATCAAGTGTTTCTCTTCTTTGTTCAATGCAAGTCTGGGGCGAACAGATTTGTGAAATCCGTGCAAGCTATCTATGTCAGAATCAGCACGAGCACACCGCTGAAGTCTGAGAATGTGTAGGCATATCCTATCTACGAGAATAGCTTCAAATTGGTCGGCAGGGTTAAGGGTCGCGATAATGTCCTCTTTAAGCTTACTAAACTCCTCTTTTTCTTCATCACTCAAAAATATTCTATTCGTAAAGATGCCGTGTTTAACAGCATTAAGCCGAGTATTTGTCGTATCCTTCGGACCGCCACCCTTCCCCTGGTTATTGGCTTCGTTCATAAGAGTTCTTTTTGAAGTACCTGCAAAAGCTCTTTATTGTCGCTGGAAAGCATTGCAGTATAACAATTTTTATACGATTCGCTGTCCATGTAATCTATGAAGCATTGCCAATCCCGCTCTGTCATATTTGAACTATCAAAAAAATAATAGAAATAGTTATTTAAATCATCTTCCGTTAAATCTTTGAGCCCGGGATAAATTGCATGCACTGCTTCCAGTATTTCTTTTGTTGGCATTCCTCTAGCTTTAAATATGTTTATCCGAAGGGCAACTTTTGGGAATGTGTCCATAAGACTCACCATCCGACAGAGCCAACTATTCACAAATTGAGGTTTAGGCATATCACCCATAAATGGGGCTAATTCTTCTATTTCTAAAACTTTAAGACATTCTTTAAATTCCAATGTATTGCTATCGAGCTTGTTTATGAAAAAGTTTTCAACAGGCTCTCCCATTTTTGCCATCTCTTCTTCGAACTCCTTGTAAAATAAACTATCAGGGACCTTAAATCCAAAGAATTTATGTATTAATTCACTCTTGTCTTTATCGGAAGAACCGATAATAATTAAATACCGAAGATGCCTTTTAAACGGTATTTCGCGATGCAGATCCGGACGTGCAAAACGCATTACATCCACAAATTTCATTTCCTTCGGGTCCTTCTTTACTACAACCCTCTCATGCTCGAATTTCATATCTCCCCCTTTTTTCTAACATACTTGTTATCCTAAGTTTATCATATATGACAAGGTTGTACGGCTGTAGCAAAACTTGTCAATGCGAAAACGAATAAAAAAATTAAATAAAAAATTAACCCCAGATTTACGTAAATCTGTCTAACCTTTTTTACAAAATAGTCATTACCTATTACCCCAAAACTCCCAATAAATACAATGTTTTTTATGGTATAAGAATAGTAGAGAAGTAGATACTCCTCTGAAAATGGAGGTAAGCATGACATCCTTTCACGCTCAGTTTTTGCAAGAGCTCAAAAAAATAAAAGAAGAAATTCTTTATTCTATAAGACTGGATAAGGCTATTGATTGTGATAACTACGAAGACGTAGCGAGATTAAAAGTATATGAGAAGATAGAGAAAGCTTATTTGAAATTACAACAAGGAGGTAACAATGGGAACAATAGCAATAACCATAGGTAGTGCAGATAATGGTAATATTCTTGCCCGTGCTGATAAACAAGTAGAAGCAAGTATTTCACTGATGGATTTTGTAAAAATAGGAAACACTATTGGTAGAATCACCAGGATTACAGACAGCCACGATTACTCGACAGAAATTATACTCGTAAATATTGCCAAGAAGTGTTTATTAGAGAACTCAAATCCTACACCGCAGACTATGGGTATGTTATACAAAAGACTTGAAATAGAACCTCTCGGAACGGTGTATGACACAGGAGAACTCACAGAGTTCGAAGGTAACATCGGGTATTTTATGCCGGTGTTTGAAGCAAATGAAAGTGAGATTGCGAAACTTTATCCTAACCATAAAGAAGGCATAACAATAGGGAATATAGCTAGTGGGTATAAAAGTACAAACATTCCCTTTAAGTTGGATATAGATTTGGCTTTATCGAGGCATGCTTTAGTGCTGGGTAAAACGGGTACAGGTAAGACCAACTTTTTAAAAGAATTGATTGCATCTAACCTTGAACTTAAGTCTCCACTACCAATGCTCATATTCGGGCATCCGGATTTAGGAATGGATAACCCTAATGATAAAGGCACAAGGGGACTATCCGCATTAGGAGATGATAAGGTTGTGTTGTTTGGATATGAAAAAAGACTAAAATTATCTCCCGAAGAGTTAGCGCTAACCGATATATTTGAGCAGTTCCCGGATATGTCCACTTCAATGCGTGACCTATGGATGCACATGCAAACGAGGGAGCCAAAGAACTATATTGAAATATTGGCAAAATACAATCTAAACTCAGACCCTTACAAACTTCATAGGCAGCAAATTCCAGACCCTCAACACAAAGGGAAAAATATAACGGTAGGTATTGCTCCTATGGCAACAATTGATGCTGTAAGTAAGCAGGCTCGTGTGCTTGCTAACTATATTGATTCTAAAGTATCTCCTATTGTTTCTCAAATATTGATGGCGCTTAAACAAAGTAAAACCGTGTTAGTCAACACTTTTAACATGACCGAATACTACCAGGGGTTGTTTGTGAAATTGCTTTTGAATAGGCTTCAGCAAAGTGGAAAATATGCAATGCACAGAAAAGTATCCCAAAAATATCTTGTTGTCGTAGATGAGGCACAGCATTTCATAAAAACCTGTGGGGAGAAAATTGCCGAATTCGTGATGGAATGCAGAAAATTTGGAGTTACACTTTTGCTTTCAACACAGAGTCCTGCCTCTATTCCGGCAAGTGTTTATGGACAGATTTATTCTACTATCGCATTTCATTTGAACAAATCGGATTTAAAAGTATTGGTTGATTATTCGCCGTTACTTGAAGATTGCAAGTCAATGATACTACGACCTCCGTTGAATAAAACACTTGGCTTGGCGATTGCGCAAGTAGTGGATTACCCGTACCCCGCAGTAATCCGAGTCCCTCACTTTGAACGAAGGTTCAATAAATAATAAATAAAACGGAGGTAAATATATGACAGAGGAAGAACTATTAAATATTTCGATTCCAAGAGCCAAAATAAGTTCTAATCTTTCTACCGGTGAATTGCTGGATTTACAGGTAGATTACAGATTAGAAAAAAGTAAAGATGGACTTTGGTACCTTGTCGGCGAAGTCAATCCAACGGGAACACCGAAGGAAGATAGACTGCTACTTGCATCGGAAGAGGTCGTGGATATTATGGATGGCAGTTTATCAGTAGACGAATACTTGCAGGATGAGACTTTTCAAACCCACCAGAAGAAGTTAGCAGAGCGATTGGCTATGTCAGTTCTATCGGAGCAGGGAATGACTACAAATAGGGAAAGGTTTGACGTTACGCTTGAACCTTACATCTTACAGCAACACATCGTCCAAACGAAAGGCGAGAATCTACTCGCAGTTTTTGTGAAAGAATTAAAAAAATCAGATTGTTCCAAACCTATTCCGGTTCCGACTTATCTCAGTGTCACATCTCCTCAAGGGTTTATTCCTGACCCTCTGATATTAGAAAGTCTTGAGCAGCGGATTTATGAAGGTACCCCAGCAGTTGCATTATTGGGTCCAACGGGTTCAGGCAAATCTGCCCTTGCAAGATACATAGGTGCAAGGCTTAATAACGAAGGTTACGGGGTGCATATCATAGATGGTAATGCGAGACTTGAAGGAGACGCTTTGTTCTCCCGGGATGATTTTAACAAAGATGGGACTTTTGTACTTGAAGGCGTTCTGTGTAAGTTAGCGCGGGAAACTAAAAAACAGGGGATTAAATTAATAGTGGTCTTAGAAGAATATAATTCTTTCTCTGATGAAACACGGCGTGAATTTTACAGACTTTTTAGTGATGAGGATAGGTATTATACCATTCAATCCGCTAAGTATCAAAATTCAGAAGCTAAAGTAGATTTCTCCAATGTGCAATTTATTTTGACCGCAA
>JBAZNK010000025.1 GCA_041649255.1 bacterium | reverse complement strand
TCTTTGGCACCGTGATCTGGAACAGTTGCGTGTCGAAGCTGAAGAACCGGCTCATGTTGTCAGGATCGGGAAACGACGCTTCGATGGTGGCAATCAGCCGTTCCGGGTCCTTCACCAGCTTGTCAGCCATTTGACGCCACTCCTGAGCGGCATCCTGACGCAGCTTGGCATAGCGTTGCAGGAAGTGGTTCTTGGCGTCCCAGAACTCCAACTCCATGTCCTTGAGCTTCTGGGTGACCTCTTCCAGCTTTGGGTTGGGCAGGAAATGGCCAACTCCGCTCAGAAACGGAAACGTGTTGGCTTCGATCAGGGCGTGGGCTCGGCCTTCGATGAGCGAGAGATCCGCCATCGCATCTTTGGGCAGCAATCGTTTGTGACCGAGGCTGATGAGCCGGGCGGACACGTCATCGGGATTGAGGCCGACATCTTCAGGGCGGAGCTTCTTGCAGCCCCGCCAGAACCTCACCGAGACGTTGATGAGCACGCCTTCACGGGTGAGAACGTCGAGCAATTGATTTGAACCGTTGTTCATAAAGAATTCCTTCCTCAAAACAGAAAGAGGGCCTGCCCCGCTTGAAGAGGCAGACCCTCGATCACGTTGAGATGAGCGGATGGACTACAGCTGGACCTTCTGGAGGGACTTGATCGTGCTCCTCACGGAGTCGATCTCCTTGTCGGTGGCCTTGCGTTCCTTCTGGGCCAGCTTGAGGCTGTCTTCCACGTCGTTGAGGCCGCGGATGGCTTCTCGCAGGGCATCCTTGACCGCTTCGACCTGTTGGACGGCCTTGGTCAAAGCCGATCCATTCTCCGGGGTCTTGGTTTCACTCTTGGGCATGATGGGTTTCCTTTCGGTGGTTGTTGTGGTTGTGGGTTGAGGTTGAACGACCGGTGGCTTTGGTTCACTGGCCGGCGTTGTTGGGGTTGTGGCTGGCGTCGCTGGTGCCGTTGGCTCCGCCGGAGCTTGTGCTGGAGGAGTGCCTTCCACGTTGACGGGCATGACGATCATCTGCCTGCCTTGGTTACGAAACCGCATGGCAGAGAGACTGTCCTGTGCTTCGAACTGCGTCAGACCGAACTCCATCGCTTGAAGCAGGTAGGTCCGGTTGAGATGGATCGTGACGGGCTTGCCTTCGATCTTCACCGCAGGCACCGGAATCACGGTCCAATCGTCCTTGTGGTCCTTCCGGGCTTTCAGTTCCAGGTTGTTGCCCTTGACCGCCAGACCGATGGGTTGGTTGACGTGGTCAAATCCCGGCATTCGGGGAGCCACCTGCTTGATGAGCTGCACCGCTTCAGGGCCGAACTCGATCTTCAGAACCATGTCTTGCTGGTTGGGAACGACGTTTCGCCATCGGGGAAACTCTCCCTCGGTCATCTTGACGGTGAAATCCCAGTGGTCGGACTGGAACCGGATGTCGATACGCTTCTCCTTTGATCCCGTCACGCCCAGTGTCCAGTCGCCGTCCTGTGTGAATCCTGACCAGTTCAGGAACTTCGTGCTGGGAATGATGAGAGACTCTTTCAGCGGCAAACAGAACGAATTGGCCGCGAACAAGTGCCGCCCATCGGTGCCCACGACGTAGTTGAGCTTCTTGTCCGACACGTCAATGAACGCACCGTTGATGACATAGCGGGTCGGGTCGTGGCTGGAGCACTGCATGGCTTGAAGCAGCGAATCCCGCATCCCATTGGGCAGGAGAATGGTTTCTCCATTGCCCTCTTGCACCGATGGCCATTCGTCAGGCTTGAACGACTCGACCTTCTGCTGCATTGGGGTTGAACCGATGCCGTAGCGGATCGTTGCTTGATTGGCTGTGGCTTGTTCGACCGCAACGCTCTCGCTGCCGGAGCTGTTCTTGACGACCGCAGCCAGTTCCTTGAATGGAATAATGACGGTCAGCGGTTTCGATTCCTGGGACTTCTCCAGCCTGAATGTGGCGAAACTGTCCAGGTCGGTTGTTTGCAGGGTCACTTGTCCGGCCTTGTCCCTGGCGATCCTGACGGCTTGGACGATGGGCAGGGAGTGAGTCCTGCCTACCACCTTGCCAAGTCCCGCAAGGGCCGCTTTGACTTCAGCCAGCGGCAGTGTGATTTCGTTGTTCATTGGGTTCTCCTGTGGAAATGGAAAGCCGGACACACCGTTGAAGGCATGTCCGGCTCTCCGGGGTTGATTGACTGTTGGTTGCTTGTTGCTGGTTACGCTTCGTCTTCGGCTCCAGCGGGTTTGTATTTCAACTGGTCCACGGTGCAGTCCTCCGGCTCGATGTCATCTCGCTCCCACAAATAGACCGGCTGGTAGATGCAACCGCTCTCCTTGTAGGCGTAGAGATACCGGACCTCGACGATGGCTCCAACCCGTGGAACCTGCTTGTTGGCGGGGATCGTGACGTTGCCGGAGTTGAACAGCATCGAACCGCTGTAGAGCTGCAACATCACACTCCGCTTGTCGTTGACCTTGCCAACGATGAACGAAGCCGTGGCGTAGAACTTGCACTTGAGCTGATGTCCACAACCGCAGCAGGGTTTCCCGGCGACATACGGAGCGTCGAGTTTCTTGAACACGATGCCTTCCCGGTTCTCCTTCTTGAGACGTTCCAGCAAGGTTCTCTTCTGCTGCGGCTCGAACGCTGTCTCCGCCAGTTCGATGTGAGGATGCTGGGCAGAAGCCAGCAGGTTCATCAGTTCCAGCAACCGACGATTGTAGGGCAACGGTCTCAGGTCCTCGCCATTCAGTTCCAGCAAATCGAAGGCGTAGAACATATCTCCAATGCTCTCGCCATCCATGACGAAGACGCCAGGGATGTTCCGGACCTCGTGAAGCACCACTGAAGACAGCCCGATGATGAGGCCTTTCTTGTTGATGCCGTGACAGGCCACATCCTGCTTCTGGATGATACTGCGTTTGCCATCGTATTTCTCTTGGGCGCAGTGCGCGGTGTTGTTGATGAACTGCTCCACGTCGGCTTCGTCTATCGGTGTGAGCAACTGCGGCAGGATGCCCGACACCTGTTGGGTTTTCTCGCTGTGCTGATACGGCGTGCCATCGGGACCGGGCGTATATCCCTTGGCCATCTTCTCCTTCACCAGCTTGTCGTAAATCCTCCTTGCCATGGCGTAATCCACCGGGCTGGAAGTCTTCGAGCCGGTCTGGAGGGTGCTATTCCGGCGGCCGTAAGCAAAGTTGACGACAAACAGGCCGTCCTTCGGTTCGATGCTGGCTCTGTATTCCTTGTCGCTGCTGCCGCAACGGTAGAACAGGCTGATGGTTTCTGCGTTCATAGTTGGCATGCTGCGATTCTCCTTTCGGTTGGGTTGTTGGTTGAGACTGGAAATGGATCATGGCCAGACACGCATGGCTGCGATATCTGGCCCTGTGGCGGGGGCGGGATCGTTGGTTCAGTATTGGGCGATCCAGCACAACTCGCCATTGAGTGGGCTTGGCTTGATGCGATCGCTGTCCTGGGCATCCACGTCGTAATCAAGAACGACAACGCTGACACCGGCGGGGATGTTCTCGACGTTCTGCACCACGCCTCCTTCCACGCTGACGTAGATCTGGTGCTTGCCGTCTTGAAACCGGGCCAGCTTCACTTGTGTGACCAGGTGGTTCTTCACGTTCAGCACGGCTTCGGCAAGTTCCTCCAGATTGCTGAAGTGAAAACACCAGGCTTTGTGCCATTCGTGCAGGTAGCAGACCGGCAGCTTGTAATCCACGATGACGACGTGGCTGGCATCATCGAAACACGGCTCGATGACAGCACAGAAGCTGAACTGCTCGAATTGCGAGAAGCCCTGCTTGGTGAGTTCCTGGTCGGCCAATTCAAGGCCAACGCAGAACACCGCACTGAACTTCCTGCGGATGGATTCGAGAATGTCTCCATCGAATTCCTCGGACGGAATGCTGCTCTCGCAGATCTTGAGCAGGTTCAATGACGTGCTGATTTCCTCGTCGGTTGGATCTTCGCTGAGAGGGAAGTCACTGAGGTATTCCACCACGGCTTCCACGGCTTCCCGTTGTTCACGGTTCAAGGCGTTGAGTTGCCCGACCGTAAACGGGTAGTTGATTGTTTGCGTTTGCATGAGGTTCCTTTCGTGATGATGACGGTCAGAGGGTGACGCAATGATCTTCCAATTCCTCACCGTGGGCTTTGGCGATTCCCTTGAAGGCCATGCCCGGTTCCTCGTATTCCAAGAGGAGTGTCAGCGTGGGCCACAGCTTTGCTGCTGTTTCGATGAACTCCATCGGAGGTGACCAAGCTGAATCAAACTGGTAAACAATTCGCCCGGCGTCCTCGTCCACGATCTGGCAATTGCAGGCTCCCCATTTGCAGCCCCAGTTGAGTTTCTCCCAGTGGTAGCCTTGTTCGTCATACCCGGCTTTGAGAACTTCGTCCGGAATGGGAACAAGGCTGTGGAAGTTGAGGGGATTGGGTTTCTCGGAAGTGATCTCTGCGGCCGTCAGCCAAGGGGAATGGCCGACGGCTTGTTTCCTGAATGCTTGAACGTCTGTCTCCGGTCCAAGCACGGTCAGGACATTAGTGCACCAGTTTGGCATGGTGGCTCCTTTCTTGAAAATGAGAAGAGCCAGCCCCGAATCATCAGGACTGGCTCTCTCGGGTTGGTTGATGTTTCAGTTCAGGACCAGCGACGGCACTCATTCCAGAACTCGCAGGATTGGCAGTGGAGACCCGGCGATGGCACGAAGTCCTCACGATCCAGACCGGCGACGTAGGATTCAATTCCCTTGAACAACCGTGTCTGCTGGTTGTCCGTCATCGGTTCAAGCGGCGTGACCACGATCTTCGGCTTTTTGAGCTTCACCAAGTGATGCAGCTCAATCCCCGTTTCCTTCCTGCCCGTCGATTCCCGGTACATGATCGCATAGCAACTGGTTTGGGCTTCGTGGAGATGCTGGGCTTTCTTGACCGTGGGCGTCTGGCTGGCGGTCTTGAAGTCCACGATGCGGCCACCGGCTCTCACCAGGTCGATCACGCCAATGAGCTTCGGCAAACCGTGTTCCGACAGATCGGCTTCCACGGAGACTTCGACGGCTTCAGGTTTCTCGTCCAACGTAATGGGTGTGTCCCTGAAGTAGGTCTCCAGCAACGCCCAGCCTGTCGTTCGCTCAGCTTCTTCCTCGCCCTGCCAGTTGATGACCGCCTCAACCTGTTCTTCCTTCCAGTTCTCATGGAAGGTCTGCTTCAGGGCTTCGAGATTTACGCTCCTGTATCTCCACCTTCCCAGATTCCACGACTGCAACACCGAATGAACGATGCTGCCGACGTAGAGAGCTGGTGCAGACGGTTTCACAAGTCTCAGGACGTAGCGGAACCAGAACTTCAGCCGGCATTGTTGCCAGCAGTTGAGCCTTGAGGCTGAAACGGTCTCCTGCAACACATCCAGCCTGTCTTTGATGCCGGACTGACTGGGCGGAGCCACTGCCGGTGCGATCACTTGGCGCTCCCCGGCTGGAATCGGCGGGCCGGATAGCGGCGCTGAGCGCGGTTGGGCTTCTCAGCGTATTTCTCCAGCAGTTCCTCGATCAGGCCCGAGGCTTCGAGCCGATTGAGTTTCTTGACGCCCTGACCGAACCGCTCCAGAGCCAGCGTTTCAATCTCCTGCTTGTCGAGGTTGTTCTCGCTGACGATCCTGAGGATCAATTCCTTCTGCTTGTCCGAACAGTCCCAAGTGTCATCGTGACCGTTGCCGTTGTCCCCGCCGTTTGGGGCAGGCTTGTCGCTGCTATTGCCGTTGCTGTTCTTCGGCAGGAAGCCGACATGTTGGATCTCCTTGTCCACGGCGTCCTGCAACAGCTTGTAGATGCGGTTGCTCTCGGCCGGGACTTGTTTGATGTCAGTCACCTCGCTTCTGACGGTGACTGAGTATTGATGTGAACTGAAACCGGGAAGGCCCAGTTTCTTGCTGTAGTTGGCTTCAAATACGATAGCCATGGTGATTTCCTTTCGTTTGGGTTGTTGTGGTTGATGGAAAGACTTCAGGTGGGTCTTGGTCATGCGACCTCCAGTTGGAATTGGTCCGCTGGGGGCCGTATTATGGCTGGCTTGTTTTCTTCCTCGGCTTCGTGTCGCAGCGGAAACATCGCTCCTGCCAACGTCAGTTCCGCGTCCCACTGTTCAAGTGAAAGCGCGTCCGCGTTGCGGACAATCCCGGGCACGCCGCACAAGCTCAACTGGATGTAGGCCGCGTGGAACATGCGACTGTCCTTGTCTATCGCTTCCAGCCACCAGTTGACTGGATGAAAGCCGCGATCTTTCAGGAAGCTCGCAACTGACAATGCCATCGCTCCCGCCCCGCACGCCGGTTCACAGATTCTCAGCCGGTGTTCTGGATCGGGCTTTTCGTCCTCGTCAAAGTTCATCTGCACCATCAGGTCGCAGACATGCTTTGGCGTGAAGAACTGGCCATGCCACTCGCCTTCCAGCAAACCGAGTTCACCGGCAACATTGCCGAGGAAATCGTGCGTCTCTTCCTCAAGTCCGAGAACTACGATACCCAACGCTTCCGCGAACGCGTTCGGGTTTGGATACCGCTTCACGATTTCCAGGTAACGAACTTCACGCTTGGCATCGATTTCGCCCGTCAGCCACTTGCGGACAGGCTGCGACATTGCAATGAACGACAACTCCAGGAAGTCGCTGTAGAGGTTCCAGTTGCTTACGTGTGCTGTGCCGATTGACTTGTGCAGGGCCTCCACGAACGCCTTGTAGGCTGGACGTGAGTATCGTTGTTGGCTCATGGCTTTTCCTCCTTTCGGTGTTTGGGTTGTTGGTTGATGGAAAATGCCTGGCGTGTCCCGCTGGAGGTGGGCAGTGGTTTGAGGAGTGCGGGACAAGAACGCCAGGTCAGGTCTGTTTGCGAACGACGACAAAGGCAATGATGGCGGCACCGGCCAGAATCAAGAATGGGAGCGCCGCCACGAACAGGCTGAACACCCACTGGATCAATTTCCAGGCGAGCAGGGCGAGGATGAGAACGCCGGCGCCCATGCCGATGATCCTGGCGATGCCCAGGTTGTTGTCCTGTGAACCGTTCCTGTGGATGACATACCATTCGTTGTTTTTGGCGTTGATGTGACGTTTCCTTCTGAACATGCGTGTGACCTTTCAGTGAGGTTGGTGATGAACAAAAAGCCCGGCACCTCTTGATGAGGCCCGGGCTTTTTGAAACTGGGTGGGATTCGCGGAATTACGGCTGGGGATACGGACTGGCTGGCGTCTCGTGGACTGTAGTAACCGGCTCTGGCTGCTGCTTCAGGCCCAATCCGGCGGACATGATCTCGTCAGCCAGAACCGTCATGGGGACATTGCGTTCCTTGGCGGCGTGATACAGCTTTGAGACGAGGGGACGGGACAGCTTCGGGGAATAGTGGCCTTGGCACATGATGAACCTCCTGTGGTTGAATGAATGATCCCGACCATACGGGAAGGGGGTCGGGTGGAAAGCAGATCAGCTTTCCTTCACGTTGTTATACCACGGAAGCTGGCTGGTAATCAGGAGGGGAGGGGCTGAGTCTTATTGAGTAGCCGGGGGCTGGTACTTCTGACCTGACAGCCTGAACAGCACCAAGTTTACAATCGGTCGTGGAAGAAAAAGACGGGTGCGTTGCAAGACTCTGCCTTTTCCATGCAATGAACTGTCGATTATCAGACTGCCAGATCGCGCTCGATTCACATTATGCGTCACATTCCAGGATGTAATCCCTTTCATTCGCAGTCGCACAAAATCCTGCACTTTCCACTCGCCTCGACCTTTTGAGTCCTGTCCCTTTCCCTTGTCATCTGTAAACTCAATAGCCACCACTTGCTTCTTGAGGTCGGCCACGATCAGCAACCGGGTGAACTGATCGTCATAATCGCCGTCAAAGGCGTAATAGTAGAAACTCTTTTCCGGGAATCCTGGACACCCCAACTGGACCGGAGCGGAAAACTCCGTCTTGCCAAACTTCTTGCACACGTCGTTGAATGGTTCGAGATAGTGAACGTCATTGTAGATGACGATTTCAGGATGGGGGCTCAGGTCAACGGCGGGCTCCCCGCGTCTGTCCAACAGTTGCCGCAACTCGTCCAGAATCAAAGACCCTTTCTCCGGCGTGTTCTGCCATTCCTTTGAAAGAGCAAGACCTTCCAACGATGACCGTTCCTTGGCAGGTGGTGTGGGTTGCTGCATCGCCGGAGGGGGCGGCGGCTCCGAAACGGCTGACGGCGGGGTATTCATCAAGGCTTCAGCCGCAAGGGATGGTTTGCAGCGGTATAGAACCAGATCAACAATGGGTTGTGGCAAATAGAGCCGCACACGCTCAGTGACCGAAAACACCGAAGCCGGATCGCCAGCGTATTCAAAGTCGATTCTCAGACAGCGGCCTCTTCGTGTTTTCTGACACCCTATGATGCAATTGCTTCCCTCTTTGCTGCGACCGTTGATCAGGTCATACACGACCCGGGGATTTGGGCTGGAGAATGTTGGAGTCGAAAGCCGTCGCCGATCATTGGACTCGGTCGCCTTGCATGAAGCGCTGAATTCCATCGCGACCACTTGCTTCTTCGCATCGGCCACAACGAGCAGCTTGTTGAATCCTCCGTCAAATTCACCGTCGACCGCGTAGTAGAATAGGCTGTTTTTCGGAAATCCCGAAGTCTTCACCTCCACGGGGTCCGGCAGTTGAAACGTGCCGAGTTTCTGAAGCGCCAATTCAAGCGGTTCAAGATAATGAACATCCCTGTAGATCATGATTTCAGGATGCGGGCGTGTATCAACGACGGGGTTTCCATCGACACCAAGCAGACACTGAAGGTCTTGCGCCACAAATGCGTCTTCACATGGTTTGTTCCATTCCGGCGAGAGGCACAGCCCCTGTAATCCTGAAACAACTGGAGAGGGCTGCAGGCGTTCCAACATCTCATAACCTTGGCGTGGTTTTCCCGGCGTCTGAGGCCTGTCAACACGTATATATGTCCCGCCCGTCCCATGTCCGGTGAGAGATGAAACGGCAGAACTTGTGCCGTTCAGCCGTGTAACTTGGGCAGATGCATAACCTGACAACATGCTGAATTGGATACGTTCCGACCGGCCATCTTCCATCACAAGCGTGTAGGCGCGTTCAGTTCGATTGGTCGGCGACTGCAAGAGCCCTTTCTGATTGCCTTCCACGTATAACACGGACCTGTCATTGTTGATCTGGTAGGTTCTTGTTGTTCCGTCGGCATAGGACAGTTGATACGTGCCGTTGGGCTCCACACTTATGCCGGTGCGAGAAACGTAAGACCGCGAACCGATGGGCGGAAGCATGAGCGGCATCAGTTCGACAATGAAAACAGCGGGATCGTTTCCTTCCTGAACAACAATGGCCCTCTTGAGAGGAGAATAACCCGATTTCTTGAACTCCACCGTTCGGAATCCAACAGGCACGTAGGACACTGTAAGATAATCGGAATACGCTTGACCCTCTGGAGCCTGAGTGGTGCCGTGTGATACGCCATCCACTAGAACTTCGACGCCAGCGGGGATGGTAGAAATCCTGATTGGAGCAACCTGCCTCGTGTATGCCGGCCTGCTGTTACTTGCGTGAACCAGATTCGTCGCTGATGCAGTCACACCGCTTGTCGCATTACTGCGGTTCGGTTGAACAACCTGCACCTGCTGGGGGATGGAAACACCTGCGACCGGAGCCGGCAACAATGGAGCGGAGCCAGGACTTGGAGCTTGTTGTTTGATCGAAGATTGCTTTGAAGACTGCGCAGAGGATTCAGTCTGCGGCTTCACACTGCTTAATTTCGTATACGCCCAATAGCTTCCAGCCATCACAAGCAGCAGTCCACAAACCTGTATCAGGGTCGACATTCCAGACGTGAGTGTTGTTCGCCTCGCTCTGGAAATGTTTGGAAACGGCCACATGGTTTCAGGAGAGGCCTCTTGCGATGAGATTCGCGCAGAACTGGGCAGGCGCAGCTTCTTCTCGGATGTCTCGAACAGCAGTTTCACAGAACCAAAAGCGATCTTGTTCCCATCCTCAAGCGTTGCCGTCACGATCTTTTCATTGGCGACAAATGTTCCTGCGGCAGATCCCACATCTCGCACCACCCAGTCCCGTCCGTGCCGAATCAATGTGGCGTGGTGCGTCGACACCGATTCGTCGTCAAGACAGATGGCGTTGTCAGGGGATCGACCAACGGTGATTTCTTCCCCGATCAGTTCAACAATCGCACCTTGGAGAGGTCCGGTAAGAATGTAGAGTTTATCCATGATAAATGTTCTTGTGGAACTTGCCAGCTTCGTGCTCGCAACTGCACCCGCTGGACGACCACAACAGCAATCTGGCCGGCTGTGAACAGCGGCCAGATCACACAGAGGACCCAACCACTCAACGCGTCATGGGTCATTTCAGTTCTGGCAGCCAGACGGTTGAGGATGTCAACGCACCCATTGAAGATGGTGGCAATCATGGGCGCATCCGTGCTGGATTAACGACTGCTTGCGTTGACACGCCGAAGCTCTCGAATATTCTTCGCGGCCCCTTCTTTGGTTGCAGGATAGAAATCGCTGTATTCCGAAAAGAGCGCATCCTTGGCGGAGATGGCAAAATTCAACCCTTCGGCCTTGTCTTTCTTGCACCCCAGTGTATTCACCCCCACCCACAGAAACTCCCCGTCAATCGGGTGCCGCAGTGTCCGTGCTTTCAGAAAAAGAGGGCCACCGCTATTCCCGGAGTTGATGGCTGTATCGGTTTGTATCCAGAGTCCATCTGACAAGGGCCGCAACGCGCTGATCTTGCCGAATGTCTGCGTTCCGGGAAGCCCCAAGGGACTGCCAACAGCCACCACGTCCTTGCCTTCGCTGAGTTGTTCCCCGCTGCCATCTGGTAGAACCACATAATCTTCCCTTTCAACAAGTCCAGCCGCATCCACGACCAATATTGCCAAGTCCTTGCCTGTCTTTTCCTCCATGAAACCAAGAACCGGTTTCTGTTTGCTTGAGGGCAGGACCACTGACATCCCATACTCCAGCACCACAGGAGCATCATCGAGTGCAGAACCAGCCAGTTTTGCCAGATGGATTACGTGTGAATTGGTGATCAGAAAAAGAAGACCCTGCGGATATTGTTTTGTTTTATAAACCTTCAGCGCCCCCGCGCTGCCGCTCCACTTTTCCACCTCGTTTGGCAGAAGAACGTGATATGAAGTCCATGAGCCATTGACCGTACATGCTGACAGCCGAAGCTCGTCTTTGGTGAGTCCTCCACCGAAGACCACGGGCTGGACCAGGCAAAAGACTATTAGTGAAACAAGGGGGCTTTTCATGGGATTGAGCGTTGACATTTGTCAGTCATGTATTTGTGGGCCGCCGCTTACGAGCCGGCACCCAGAGCCGCGCCGAGGGCGTGAGGCAAGTGCGTCGTGATCAGCTTGAGAATGACTGGGCCACTCCACTGCATCACTGTCTTCCAATCAACACTGCTCACTGCTCCGATGGAGTTAAGCAGCCAACTGCTCGACTCGATGCACTTCGCCTCGGTGACCTTCTGGGTCATCGGATCAAACACGAAACTGACTTTCGTGAATCCAGTCTTCGTCACCATGTTGTCCCAATCAAACTGTGCAACCACTTCAACGCTCTTCACATTGTCCCCTCCGTTGCCCGCATGGCTGTTGCCGTCTCGCGTATGGGTAATCAGGCTTAGCACATGGCCGCCGCGATAGTTGATGGTTGACCAGTGCATGCTCTTGATGTGATGGGCGAAATCGCCATTGGTATCGGCAAACTGGGCATTGAGGGTCTTCTGGAGTTGCATTTCAAAGACGTAAAGAGGTTCGTGGTAGTGCCCCCACGTCCAGAATCCGCCGGCCATGATCACAACGCCAACGACGATAATCCCGATGCTGGTTTTGATGTTCATGCCTCTCCTTCAACGATGCTCACTGAACCGGCGCGCATTTGGGGGAACGCTGTTCATGTTGTTCCAATATCGGAACCTTTTTACACCTGCTTTTCGATACCGTCAAGTTCCGAACTCGGAAACATGGCCTCTCACAAGCAAAACGTCGTTGGCCCGCAGATCAGGAAGCTCCGCGACAAGCAGGGGTTGACGCAGGAGATGTTCGCGGCGAAATGCACCGTGATGGGGCTGGAATTGACCCGGGTAACGCTGGCCAAGATTGAAACCCAGTTGAGGTGCGTGTCTGATTCAGAGTTGTGGACGCTGGCGAAGGCGTTGAAGGTGGAATTGAAGGAATTGTACCCAGGGAAGCGATAAGCCACCCTGGTTGGGGGAGAGATTTGGGGGAAAGCCGCTCGACTTGATTCAAATCGAGCATTATATTGCTGCCTGAACGATCTAACGGTGTTCTGTTACCGGAGCAGTTCCGAGCCGTTGATCTGACACGAACACGACTTCAAAGACGTATGGCGGCCAAACAAAACATCACGGGACCTCAAGTTGCAGAGCTACGCCGCAAGCGAGGAATGACCCAGGAACAATTTGCGGCACGGTGCAGCAAGCTTGGCCTGGAACTGAGCCGGGTGACGCTTTCCAAGATCGAATCCCAGTTGAGATGCATAACGGACACAGAATTGATCGCCTTGGCTGAAGCCCTGAACGTTAATCCCGGGGCGTTCTTTAGAGGGCTGAAACTGAAAACAAGTCCGAGCCAACGTCAAAAACTGCGAGCGTTGGAGAAGAAGCTCCTGGCCTGCAGGAAACGGTGTTAGAGGTGAACTCCGGAATCGAGCGGTGAGGATTCTTGCGTTGACGAACCATAGCAACGGCGTATCCTCGCGACGTTGGTTGCGAAGGTGGTGAACTCGTGGCGAGAAATCGGCAGGACGTTGCCGACAAAACGAATGACCTGAAAACAGTTCAAAAGCCGATTATCGTAGCGAAAATAAGAGCACCTCCCATCAGAGGTTGAGCATGCGCCGAAACGCAATTAGAGTTCTTGAGAAAGAACGGGCTATGGCTGGCCGGACAGGTGTGATTGTCGGTCGCCCGCTGGTCGTCGCCATTACGGCTGTCAGCTCCCCCCAACATTACACGTTGTGGAACGCTTTGGCTGCGGAATCGCTGGCGGGTGATCTTCGTGGCTACTACGGAGAGAAGGTTCAGGTTCGCATATTCAGAATCCGGAGTGAGAGCGAACGTCGCTCAACAGTTTTATCACTCAGGAAAATGTCGCCAGATGTTTTGGGGGTTTCAGTTGAATGTGGCGGTTTGGATTTGGCGCTCAGTTTGGTGGATGAACTGATGGGTAACGTGTGGGGTGAGGGTTGCGCTGTGGAGCCACCCAAGCTCTATTTTGGTGGCAAGATTCCGACGTATTTGTCGGAGTCGTTCGTGACAAGATATCCTTCGGCAATTGTAGTCCGTGGGGAAGGTGAACTTCCTTTGCGTCGCCTCACGCAGCGATTCTTCGACTCGTCTCCTGAATTGTTGTGTGACATACCTAACCTCGCCTTTGCGGGCGATTCCGGACAACTAGTTCGAACTCGCTCCGAGCAACCAGTTTGTTCAGGGCTAATCTACCCGCCTTCAACGGATACCGTGCCGGAGCTTCTTGAGGCCGGGGCCGGAACTTTGATGACGCAGGCTAGTCGCGGTTGCTCATGGTCAAAATGCTCGTACTGCACGGTGTCCTCGTTTCGCGCTGAGAAGAAATGGGAGCCGCTCCCTTGGGATCGAACCCGTAAACATCTGGAATCGCTGGTTGCGCTCGGTGTTCGTGAGTTTGAGTTTTGCGATGATGAGTTTATAGGCGGCAGAGACCAACAACACTTGGACCGGGTTAGGTCTATCGCTTTAGACCTGCGTAGGCTCGGCAGGGAGTTCAACAATGGAATTGTATTCCGTGTCTTTTTGATACCCCACACCGTCTTTCGAGCAGATGATCCAACAGGTAACGAAGCCGTGACGGGCGTGCTTCGCGAACTCAAGGCTGCTGGTTTGGCCCGCGTCTATTTCGGAGTTGAATCTGGCTCGGACGCACAGCTCAAGCGGTATTGCCGTGGAACTCCGCGCAGCGACGTAATCGGAGCACTCAACGTTGTGAAAGACCTCAACGTCGGAATCGACTGTGGGTTCATCATGTTCGATCCGTCGGCAAACATCGAGGACATCGCGCAGAATGTGCAATTCTTCCGCCGGCAAGGCCTCATCGCTCATAACCAGTGGCCGTTCAGACCCCTGATCGCCAATTTTGGTGCCGGATTTGGTCAGACCATGGCGCGGCGTGGAGTTTCTCCTGATCCTGACTACATGTGCTATCGGTACACCTTTGGGGATGCAAGAGTCCAGAAGATCTTTGATATCGTCGATGCGCTGAGTTCTAAAACCCGGTCCTTGTTCTATTCTCTAAAAGTGATTTCTAAGGTTCACTTTGACCCGATGTCAGAAACATGTGCGTCGAAGCGTGCGCGCGAGTTGGTGATCGAAAACGGTCTCATTTATTTGGACATGATCGATTCACTGATTGCCTCAAGCTACCGACCAGATGATAACGAAACTGTTACAAACGCGGTAGCGCACGCCGAGGAATGTATTCAGGCCCTTGTTCGACAGGTTAGTCATGCCGTCGAACGCGGAGACTTTGGGCTTTACTCAAAACGACTTGAAATGCAGCTTGTTGCTGCCTCCACCGGTTACTGTGGAGAAGGCAAAATTAAAGAACCAGATGCGGAGCCTAGTTTGGTGATCTGACCACAGTTCGATTGTTCCACGCCACATGCATACGACAGGTCCAGAATGAAAGAACAGACCTTAAGCATTGGTGATAAGGTTGGGTTGTATAGCCTTTTTGGCTTCGGCGTTTTCGTTATTGCGTTATCCACTTCCGAGATAGTCACCTCCGAGCATTGGCGTAGAACGCTTGAGATTCTGGGTATTGCCCTCGTGACAGCCGCTGTAATAGAGTTCATCTCTGCGATTCTGATCCGCAAAGAATTTCGCAGAACTCTAAAGGAGGACTTGGAACGCGCGCTAGGGGAGACTATTCGCAGTATTACTTCTGTGGGCACAACCTGTAATACTTTGGGAATTATCGAAGTCTTTGAATGTCAAGCAAAGTATCTTGAAGCTCACTCCATCGCGAAGGAGTTGAAATCACCGGAGAAAGGAATGACGGTCTTGTGTGTTGGAAGATCATTAGTTCGCCTCCTAGACGCACACGCGGCAATCCAAGATGCCTTGGAAGCAGGTGTCAATTTTGAATTCGCGATTTTGGGTCCAACAACTGCGAAGGACGAGAGGATGCGTGACCTGACTTCCTTAGATTTGACCGACATTCCACGTAGCTTGCGAAGATTAGAAACAATTGAAGAATGGTATCTTGCGCACAATGGAAGATCGAAGCTCGGTTCGATCACATTGAAATTCCATAATATCTATCTGCCAGATACATTGCTAGCTTATGTTTCGCCAAAGGGTCTAAAGTTTCCTACCAGTCGAATGTTCTGGATGCATTACTATGGACCTGATGACGAACGAAAACATTTGTTGTGTCTGCGCAGTCACTCCAAATGGGGAGAGCATCTTTACGGGCGCTTCCATAAAATTTGGAAAGAGGCAACGGATGCCTATGTGCTATCGCCTGCCAAGATCAAGGAGAGCGAGTTTAAATCTGTCAGATTGCTGCTTCAGAAATTCCACCCGAGTAATGAAAGTGCCAAGTCAGCATGACGACACAAGCACGGCAATCTCTGCGATCTGTTCAGGGTTCCTCCCGCCGCGCGGCTAGTGGAATTAGAACGGCGGTATTTCTCCTGGGTGGGAGGGGAATTCGCATGTGGCCTTTGACGCTAGCGGTTCCCAAGGGTTTACTTCCTGTCGGTTCCCGCTCGCTGCTTCATTTCGCGATGGCCGAAGCGGGCGCTTGTGGAATCAAGAAATTCGTTCTTGTTGTTGATAGTGCGGCAACGGCTAGTGCTCTCAAGCGAGCAAATCTGCTATCGGCGACTTACCAGTCTCGTGGTCATAAAGAAGCAAACCGGACGGTTCGAGAATGGCTTTGGCTGGTGGACCGAATTGTCGCGATAGTCTGGCCCGACCCCCGCCTCCCTAGCGGGCTGGCAGCTGGGCTGTTGACGGTCGAACGCATTGTCAAAGATGATTGGTTTACAGTTCTGTCAGTTGATGATCTAGTTCTTGATGCTGCTCAGGGGTTGCCGCGAGAGATGGCCATTTGGAAAACAAACAGACACTGGGTCATCGGACTTACTCGTCTCAAGCGCGAACAGTTTGCTGAATTCGGAGTCGCCAAAGCAAAGCGACGGCTGGATGGTTGCTACGACGTAATCAACGCCCAGGAAAAGCCCGGGTGGCATCTGGGTTACAGAGGATTCGGTATTGTTGGGCGCTACATTGTTGACCAGTCCATCTTTCAACGCATCAGAGAATGTCGAGCGGATACATTGGCGGAACGGTCACAAGCGAGGTTTCATATTACAAGGTGTTTGGACCACGAGGCGCTTCGTGGCAACCTGCTTGGCGCCATGGTCAGCAATAGCTATTTCCACACAGGCACTATGAAAGGCTATCTGGCAGCATGGCGACACTACCTCAGGGCTTGCGCTGAAGATGCGCCGTCGTAAAGAGTTTGAGTGCAGCAAGTCGACTCTGATATTTACCTACGTGAAGAAACACTGGAAAACACTGGGCAGTCGCCTAATCTATGAGAACTCGTGGATTCGACTGCGAGAAGATCAGGTAGAACAACCGGGACGACCTGCGAGACCGTTCTCTGTCGTCGAGTTCAAGGGAGGGGTTGGAATCGTTGCATTGGACTCCAGAGGACGGTGCGTGCTTGTCGGGCAGTTTCGGTATCCATTGGGGCGCTTCTCGTGGGAAATCCCTAAAGGTGCCTTCCCCAGTTTTGATCAGAAGAATCGGAATCCGTTAGAAACGGCTAAGAGAGAACTCGTAGAAGAGACCGGCCTGTCTGCCGCACGGTGGGATTCACTGGCCCTTGTACATACCCTGCTCGGTTCAACAGATGATGAGGTTTCACTATTCTGCGCTCGGGAATTGACCGCAGGGACACCGGAATTTGAAGTGGTTGAAGACATTAGCGTAAAGTGGGTAACGATTCCTGCGTTTTGGGACATGGTCGCCTCACAAGAGGTTACCGACGCAACCTCGATCGCTGCAATTGGATTGTGCGTCCAGCGCGGGTTGTCGCCGTGATAGTAGTCATGGTAAGCGTCAAAACCAGCCATTCCGCCCTCAGCCCAACAGCGGGCGCTGATCATCGCAGAGACTAATGCGGTTGCGGGCGGGAAGCAGAACAACAACCGGTCCGGTTCAAGAACGTATCACTTTTTCTCCGCCTTGATCTTCGCCCAACGAGCCTTTTGAGCAGCGGCTATGGCAGCACGACCCGCGGCGGACATCTTGTGCTTCTTCCTAGCAACCGGCTTTGCGGCCTTCTTGCCCTTGTTGATTTTCGCCCAGCGCTTCTTTTGAGCTGCGGCAATACGAGCACGACCGGCAGCACTCATGCCCTTCTTCTTGGCCACCACAACAGCGACGACTGGTTTGCCGGATTCAAACGCCGAAAGTTTGGCGTCCACCTTGGCCACTCTTTCGAGCAGGGACTCCTTCTTCTTGAGGAGCTTCGTGATCCTGGCGAGGTCTTTGGACGTGATGTTGATGAGGTTCATGATGTGCGATTTATGCCTGTAAAACTGGAGGATTGCAAGAAGGGATGGAGGCAGCCCTCAACCCACTTGTCCTTGACGCCCTCAGACGATTGCAGTATCAAACCGCCATGGGTGTTGCACTTTTCGACCACCGTTTACAACGCCAGTGCAACTCGCGCTTTCATCAGACTTCCGCCATCAACAGTGCACTAGCGGAGTGCTCGAACGCCAACCCTACCAGTGCTTTCAAAATCGGGCCCGTTCGAATCACTGTCTGTGAGCTGCCGGCGCCACAAGAAAATCCTTGCCTCCCCCCCCCTCTGGCGAGACAATACAACCAGCTTGTAACCTATCGACGAAGAGCGAGTTGCAGACGTCGTGAACAAGCTGAACGAGGTGATTAAAGCGCTGAGGAGCTTGAAGCATGAAGAGTCCATCGGTACACGCCGTTCTGGCGAGCGCGGAGGAATGTCAAGAAAGAGCGGCACACGCTACGGTGTCTTTGAAACACGCCGCACTTGGAAATCCGCTAGGCAGATCGAGCGCGGCGCTCGACGCCAGGAAGGCCCGGGGCTGAATCGCACCATTGTTGAACTGCGTTAATCAAGTGCGTGTATGAAAGAGATTTACCGTATTCTCCACATCTCGGATCTCCACAGAACCGAAGACCACGAGTTTAGCGCTCCGGAACTTGTCGAAGGCCTCGTGAGTGATATTGGCAGTTTCCTTCACAAGAATGACGATGTTGGTAAGTATGTTGATGCCGTAGTCTTTTCGGGTGATTGCGTCAATCAAGGATCTAGCTTCGAGGAGTTCTCCGAGACAATAGCGTTCCTATTTCGGTTATATCAAGCGCTTCTCCCACAGCGCTTCAAAAAGGAAGACTTTTCGCGACTGGTCATAGTGCCCGGCAACCACGATGTGGACTGGCAGTTCACCACGGCTGCCGCGTGTGAGACTCAGGATGAAGTTGAGGGGCCGGAACACCAGTGGACTGAAAACGGAACAACGTGTTATTTTAAGAAATCTGAATATCGTAAGAAGTTTGACAATTTTGCGAGGCTGCTGTCGGAATGTACCCGACAAGCATGGACAAAGGATTTCAGTCAGCAGTTTCTCCAATACCCACTTCTTGAACCAGACGAAGCGACTCACTGTCCCGGTCTTGTCGCCATCGGCGTGAATACAGCTTTTCGCGGTAACCATCACGACCGCAAGATTGCAGCGATCAATCTTGATGTCGTCGGCGAAGTCAAGAAGCTGTTGCGTGAAAAGCATCAACCTGACCGATGGAGGCGGATCCTCGTCCAGCATCACCCCTACACAGATACGGCAGAAGGACCCTCTGATCATGTTTTTGACCAGAGCGCAGCGAACCTCCTGGAAGAATTCAACATGGTTTTGCATGGTCACACACACCAGCATCAGCCTAAAGAGCAGCATCAACTGGGCGGTCGGAAAATCCCGATCATCGGCGCTGGAACTCTGTTCGCCGGATCGAATCAGCTACCACGTGCGATTGGCCACGAATACAATTTGATCACCCTCAATCTAGCGTCAGGCCAAGGTCAGGTATTCCCGCGCCAGCGGGACAATGTTGGCGCACCTTGGCGTCCAGACAACAGGTGGACACAGAGTGGAAAGGACCGCTACGAAGTGCAGTTGCAGCCTACGTCTCATCCGCGATCAACTTCTCCAGAACCTCAAGCGCCGCCATTACAGCCGTCGGAGCCTGTCCCGAGGTTTGCCGACGCTGATCGGTCGTCGCTCTTCAAGCCTTTTCTCGATCTGGCCAAAGACCGAGACGTGATATTTGTTCTTGGCGGTGTCGGTTCGGGGCTTAACACCTTCCTCCATCAGTTCGAATCCTCTCTCGACGCTTTCCCAGTTCTCAGAATTAAGGCTGATTTCGACGAGACACTGTTCGAGACCATACGGCAGGCACGCATTGACCACGCGGACGGGATGAAGAAATACGTAAGAGGGCCGCTAGGGCTGGACCGTTTGGAACTGAAGTGCCTGTTCGCTACGCTTGCATACGTAACGCATCGTGCGCTTTGCCAAGACGCGCAAGCCGCTGGACTAGTTGACGCCGTAATATCGAAGGAACTGGCTGAAGAACCTGTGAAGTTTGCACATTGGTACTTCGTGTCTTCGAGAGTGATGGATCATGCTGAGCTTCTGCCGATTGTGACATACTTCTTTCAAACGTTGGAAAGAATGGCGTGCGCAATTGATCAAAAAGTCGTCGTGCTGATGCCTTGGAAGGCTCTCGCACGCTGTTTGGAGACCCGTGCCCCAGATGACCTGAAGAAGATTGCCAAAGAGCTATGGCAGGCGCTGGGTTCGGTCGTAAAACCCCAGCAGAAATATGAGCACGTTTGTTTTGTGGTTGGCGTCGGCGAAATTGCACTGGAGTATGCGAGGCTCGAAAAGGCTGCTGTGGCTCGATGTGTGTGGCCACTTCCACCGTTGAATAATCAAGAGACTCAACTCCTTCTAGAAGCCGTATGCCCCCCGCTTGATCGCGACCATAACGCTGAATCCGTCGCCTTGTTGGTCGAATGGACTGGTGGTGTGCCTTGGTTGACCCGCGTCGTTTTGAGTTTGCTTCAAACAGAGTTCGCTCGTCACGATCCGGTCAAGGTGGACGTGGAAGCAGCAAAACGGATGCTCGATGCGAGTCTGCGAGCCACCGAAGTCGCGCTGACGAATGGTGGCAGGGAGCCCATTCGCAAGGACGTGGAGAAGTACGTCGGGGCGATACAACTCGCGTTAGGCGACGGGCAGACAACGGATTATCAGATTGTGGACGCTTGGAGAGCCGCGTCACATAAGCGCAACCGAGGATACGACATCGACTCTCCGCGAATCGAAGCATTTGTCGCGTCCGGTCTTGTTTGGCTTGACGGAAATCCTTGGGATTCAAAAGCTCAAGATTACGTCTTCCGGAGGTATCCGACAGTTTACTTCAAACCTGCATCGAGGCTCGCAGAAGTGATTTACAGGCATGTGACCGACCAGCAAATTAGAGACTAGGTTCAAAATATGGCAGAGCAACAACACACGCGCGCAGACAGGTCTTATATCAAGATTGCCACCCGCATTTTGGAAAGCCCTGAGTTTTCTATCGGGCCGCATTCCATAGCCCGCGTTGAACCGCCGTCCTCGGTGACAAGTCCTATGGTCGATGAGCGGCCTGCCGCAATGTATGTGATCAGCAGTGGCGGGCTGGCTTCGCGCAGCCGTGAGTTTCTCGCTCTGTTCGAAGGCGCCCCGACTGAAGACGCACTTCGGTTTGTTTTGGCTACATCAAAAGACTTCAAGATCAAGGATCCGATCTGCATAGCCCCGAACAAAGTCTTCGGGAATACCGGCAAGGCACAAGCCAATAACATATGGAGTCCAGAGATGTTTTTTGAGCACCTTGTCAAGCTGCCTGATCACTTCGGCGCCCAGCTTCGGGACGTTGCCACGGTTCAGCGAACCGACCAGTTTTCGATCGCTTATCAGGAGCGCGAGGTGAAGGTGTTCGATAGAACTGGAAAACCATCGAGACTGGGGAACGTCGGACTGGCACCGTATTTGGAAACATGGTTGTCTGCACACAAGAGGAAATCGCCGGTTATGCTTCTTGGAGAGCGCGGTGCCGGCAAGAGTTGGGCTCTTCTCCAGTTCGCCGAGACGGCTTACACGCTGCATCGCAAGAACCCATGGCAGCACGGCCTCGTGTTCTTTATCAGGCTCAGCGATCTGGCCAACCTCGTCGAAGAGTCCAGCGCGGCTACGTCTGTGGTGGCACAGTACATCCTAACCAGGTATCCAGCAGTGCGTTTTGGGTTTGGCGGTCTGGCGCTATTGGGGGCACTCCTGCGGACAGGGCATTCCGTGGTTTGCGTCGATGGATTCGATGAGATGGATATACTTCCGAGCAACTCTCAGGTGCGGGCGCGACTAACTGCTTTGTTGATCCTGCTTTCCAAGTCAACTCGGTTCATTCTCACTTGCCGACCCAGCCACTTCGCGTCGCTCGGGACTCTGTTCGCCGAAAAGACGTGGGGTTCAGCCAACGTGGTCGAAACATTCGAGATTTTGGACTTGGTTCCCTTTGACAGGAACCGAAGGGAAGCATATGTGGCTATGGCTGTGCCTGCAGGCCAGAACATGGAACTTGCACGATTGGAGCCATTGACCGGCAACGTAAAGAAACCTGACGCCATTCAGCGGGCGCTATCCACCTGCGCTCGGCACCCCGGCCTTCTCGCCTACATGGTTGAGAAGATTCAACGAATTGAAAAGCCCATCCAACTTCTAGCTAAAGGTATCGAAGAGACATTCGTTAACTTCAACCTCATTCAGTCGCGGACACGCGAGGACTACTATCTTAGGACCAAGCGAAAAGAGAAATGGGTGGAACAATGGATCGATTTGTCTAAGGAGCAGCGGATGCACCTGCTCTCGGACATAGCTTGGTACATGGCGGAGCGAGGAACGGCGGTAATCGACTTGGCAAACCTGCCTCCCCGTTTGCGGCTCTGGTATAATATCGAGAACGAGGCATTGGAAAGGGACCTTCGCTCACAGACGGTCTTCGAACTGGTTGAGACAGAAAGCACAGAGGACCTTGACGTTGCGTCTCGCACGTCAGAATCGGCAGAACAGGAATTTGACAAGACTTGCCAGAATCTCGCTGATTCGACATCCTCTGACCGGGTTCGGACAGATATGGTTAGGTTTACGCTCCGAAGCGATAACTGTGAGGCGGAAAGCAACGTCGGCGAATCATCGGTTTGCGGAGGCTATTTTCTAGCACGTTATATTGCGAATCGACTTCTCGAGTCTGGCCCGAGCGGATCGTTAGCTGCCGAAGTCCGGCTGCAGTTCTTAGGAAGGGTGCCGCTTGGGCCACAGACTGCTGCACTGTTGCGTGAGATTCTCTTGAACCACGATCCCTCCAGCATCAGTCGGTTAGGAGTTGATGCGTGGCGATTGCTCAGGGGCCTCGCGGCAAGAGAACCTTTTCGCGTGTATTCGGCATGTTATCGCCACATTGTGTCCAATCTTGAGAAGATTGGTGCGTTATCGCAACACCACGCGGCAGCCATCGAGCCGTGGATTCCGGAAGTTCGCAGTATTGTGGTATCGCCAAAACGACTGCAAGATTACAAAATGGTTTTAGTTCCACCCCCTGAGTATGACATCTCGAAAAAGCCGTTTCTTCTGGGCGTCCATGAAGTCACTAATCAGCACTACTGGCGGTTTCTAATAACGCCGGCCACGTCGGAAGATTCAGACCCGACGGTGCAAGGGCACGAATGGTGGGTCTGCCGCATAACGATTGCTGGCAGCGACAGTGCTTCCTCTCAGCGATCACAGAATTACGATCTGACCAATGAGTACCACCTGTTCTTTTGGTTGCCGACCGACCAAGCTTCGACCAATGGCGAAAGAGGGGACGGTCCTACCTATCGACCGCGTTTGGAGATGCTATGGCATCCCGTGTCATATGTCAGTTGGTATGCGGCTGCAGCGTATTGCGACTGGCTTACCAATGGCGAGCGATTGCCTGATGGAAGACGAATTGCACGCCACTATAAACAGGAGTTGTTTCAAGCCTTAGGCCGGCTCAATGGCCGTGTTCAACCAGAACGAGAGAAAGGGGCATTCAGGTTGCCAACGAAAGAGGAATGGCTATGGGCGGCCCGGGGTGGCCACGACATCGAACGTCCATGGGAGCAGTTTCCGTATTATCTTCCTCGCGAGGTCAGAGAGGCCGACCCGGAGCACAGCACCGTAATCAAGGATCGCGATGCATGGGGGCGATACAAGCGCGCGCAGGATATTATGCGCGACGTCCTCCTCGATTCAGGCAAGGCACACACAGATGTGTTTCTTGACGAAGCCAACGACTTGGGGGTATCCGGCTTGATCGGGAATGTGCGAGAATGGTGCCACGATACGGAGTCGGTGGGCGTTCCTTCTGCAAGCGCCGTTTCGAAACGATTGATTCTCGGTGCGACCGGATACCTCGGAGAGGCAACCTTCAATTTCAATTACTGCCCTCCTCTTAATCCACAGAACACCAATCCAGACGTGGGTTTTCGGGTTGCGCGATCACTTCTTGAAGCGGAGTGCCGCACTCTGCAAACCCGTGAGGAGCAGATCGCTGCGCTTCCAGAAGCACTAACCACCATTGATACAAACAATAACCTATGAATGCATTGTCACAGCCAGCCGGATACTGGATCATCGTAGTTTTCGGAATTGCGATGATTATCCTCACCTACTTTGCTTCCCGCAGCGAACGCTGGATGAAGAGCGGGACGGGCTTCCTTGTCGCATGGCGAAACGTCGGCTGGCAGCTTGCCGCACCGAGCATTGCGGCCTCATGGATTTGGGCTCCGGCTCTCTTCGTGAGCGTGCAAAAGTCCTACGAGTTGGGACTGCCGGGTATTTTCTGGTTCACGGCGCCGAATATCGCGGCACTTTTGGTCTATTGCTTCCTTGCGCCGAAGATTCGAAGCATAATTCCAGGCGGATATACGCTGCCAGACTGGATTCGTTACCGCCTAGGCAGCGAAACCGTTCACAAAGTGTATCTGGTTCCCTACATTTGGTATCAGCTCATGGCGGTATGCGTGCAGATCTTCGTCGGCGGGCTGATGCTGAATTATCTAACCGGAATTCCTCTAAATATCCTGATGATTCTGTTGCTCGTGATCTGTTTGATCTACTCGCTGATCTCCGGCTTGCGAGCATCAGTGATTACTGATTTTGTCCAGATGGCGTTCATTATAGCGGGCGTTCTGATTATTCCGCCGTGGGTGGGGAGCAAAGTTGGTTGGGATGTGGTGGCGAAAGGCATGGGGGGCCTTGCTGGGAACACCAATATGTTCGACCCCAAGGTTGCTTTTTCATTCGGCATTGTAACCTCGATCGGATTGATCGCCGGGTCTATCTCTGACCAGCAGTATTGGCAGCGCGCTTTCGCCATCAAACCAAGAGATTTGATCCCATCTTACATATTCGCTGGCATATTGTTTGGCATTGTGCCGATTTTGTTATCCGTTCTCGGTTTTGCTGCTGCCAATCCGGCCCTCGGCATAGCTATGGCAAAAGGAAGCGGGCTTCCAATGATCGGCATTGAGGTTGTGGTAAGAGTGTTGCCACTGTGGGCCGCAGTGTTTTTCGTCTTGATGCTTCTGTCGGGTTTGATGAGCACTCTCGATTCGGGGATGTGTGCTGCGAGTTCTCTATACGCGATTGATTTGGCTAAGTTGTCTCCGATTCAACGCGCTGTTCTGGCTAAAGAGCGCATCGGTGTTTCATTGAACGAAGAGGATCAGAAGGTCAAAGATCAGCTCGACAAGGAGACTGTTCATCGCGCACGGGTCGGAATGTATTGGATTTCGATTCTCGGACTCATCCTTGCCTTTATTGTTCAGCACATGTTTTCGCTGGATCGTCTCTGGTGGATTTTTAACGGTGTGGCTACTTGTTTTGTTGTGCCAACGGTGCTCAGCCTCTACTACGACCGTCTCAGTGCGAAGGGAGTCATCGCTGGGATTTGCGGCGCGGGCATTGGAATGGTTTCCTTCGTCTATGGCAACTGGGTGCAGAACGACGTCATCACCGTGTTCAGCGCACTCTTCATAATTGTAGTGAGCTTGGTGTGCTGTTTAGGATTTAGGCGGGAAAAGCCGTGGGTTCCGGAAGGAATCGGAAGTAATGGTCCAAAAACATAACGCGCGTCATTTAATTGACTCCCAAGATTGGAGCCTAGACGACATCAACCGCTTGTGGCACCTCACGCGGTGTTTGCGGGACGGTGAGACGCTTCCAGACCTCGACGATTGTCTCAAGCGAAAGACGGTGATCCTTTGGTTCAACGCCCCCTCAACACGCACTCGACTCACTTTGCATCAGGCGGTTGTGGAGATGGGGGGTGTACCACTGTATGTTGGAATGGAGGACTTCCACGATCCTAAGATCGAGGACCTTGCCGATCTCGCTAGGGCCATGGCTCTCTCGGCTTCGGCGATTTGCTTGCGACTGCTGCCAACGAAGAACATCCCATACGGACAAGGGGAAGCCGTGTTGAGACGGATCGCCGAAGAGGCTGAGAAGCTTGCCAGAGTGCCGGTGATCAGCCTGTCGCATGATCGCTGCCATCCGTGCCAGGGCCTTTACGAAATGCTGACAATCCAGAACGCGCTTAAGCGTAATGAGCTAGCTGGCACACGCATCTTGTTCACTTGGGTGAGAGGCCAGAAAGCGCGCCCGTGGTCTTCCACTCAAGACAGCTTGTTGATCGCCACCCGACTGGGCATGCGCGTGACACTCTGCCATCCGCCGGAGTTTGGCCTCGATCCCGAGATAATCGATCGCTGCCAGCGAAATGCGACGAACAGTGGAGGTTCGTTTGATCACACAGACGACTTTTCAAGAGCATTTCACGGACAGGAAGTCGTCTATGCACGACATTGGGCAAATCAAGAACAACAGGTATGTGGACGATATAACAACTGGTATTGCGATCAAACCTGTCTCGGCAAGGCTTTGTTCCTGCATCCCATGCCGTTGGCGAGAGGAGATGAGGTTTCGGCAGAGGTCGCAGACGGATCTCAGTCGTTGTTGCAGGAATTGCTCCACAACAAGTATTATCTTCAAAAAGCTCTGCTCGCGATGGTTGCTGGTTGTTGGAGCAGAGGTGGGGACGTTTCCTGATTCTTAACGGCTTCTTCGCCATTCGACCAACGGGTAACGAAGATTTTGATACGCGAGGGGCGCGGAAAACAGGAGACTCACACGATCATCGAAGCGTCCGCATAGCGAAGAAAAGAAAAGGTCGGCCCCACATGTTTCAATCTGACGGACGCCACGGACGCCTTAATCCGCCCGAACTCAGTTCAGGCTCACGTCAACCAGAACAACAGCAGGGGCGTCTGCTACAACGCCGAGATCAGGGACGTGCACCCCAATGGACGAACTTCTCTGTTTTGACGAAGTTTCACTTGGTGGAGCGTGGTTCAGCCTTGTTCAGGTCCACCGATGCCTGATCACCCTTAGAAGTCAACATGAGCTGCTTGACGGCCCAAAGTACCCATTTCAACTGTATCATCTGCAGTAGTAGTTAGTTAAGCCACCTAGCTCGTTTGACTTCTGGTGTGACTCGCCGTGCATGTTTCGGTTGCCGTCCAATGGCTGATCTTCCCTGTGAGCCTTCTCGTCTTTCGCAGGTACCGGGGTTTTTGAGGCGAACGAGGAAACGTGAACCGGATCACAATGGCTGGGGCAAGGAGTTGAAGTGGGTGGGATCTTCGCGAACAACAAGAAATCATCAGGGAGGGCAAGTTGCAGGCGATCTTGAATCCTTGAAGGCTGGCAACATCAAAGCATCAAGGAATCGAGTTGGCGGGGATTGAGGGCGGGATCAAGAAACGATCAAGGCGGGGATGAAGGAATCCTGTAGAACTCGATCAAGGAAGACATCAACAACGGTTTGAGGAACGGATCAGGGAGGAGTTCAGGGAATGCTTCAAGGAGCGGCTTTGGGGCCGACTTCAGCCGGCTCCGCCGATTCAGGCGGTTTCCCTTCATCCGCACCTTTGTCCGGCTTTGGCAACGATACCCAGTCGCTGAAAAGTGGCGAATCCAGTTCTCCAGCTATTGTCGTCAGGTGCTTGAGGAACCAGCCCAGTTTGCAGCCTTGGCGGGCGTGGAAGTACTTGTCAAAGCCCTCGGTCGCCAACTCGCAGTAGTGTATTTCAGTGCATCGGTCGATCAAGTCAAGCAACTGGGCGACGCAGAAGCTCCGATTCAGCTCAAACAGCTTTTCCGCAACCTCCTGATCAGCTTGGTTGAAGATGAAGCGGTTCTCGCCGACGTATTCGTTGTAACGGTTGAAGTATCCCCAGGCATTGCGGGCTTGCAGGGCATTTCGCAATACACGGGCTTTCTCGGCCGGGGCGAGGTCGGGATCGGGTTCCCTGGCTTCGTCGACGCTGGCGTGTTGTTTCTTATTCTTCTCGTACCACGCCTGCGATAGTTTCCCGTTTTCCTCAAAGAGCCGGTTGAACATCTCCTGTGACAGATGGCAGATGTATGGCCAGAGATTTTTGATGGAATGACAACAAAACGTTCTTTTGTCCCGCAGCGACGCAATCGAGTTGACCACAAACTCCAAAGAGGCCCGGAAGAAGGTTGGCTTGACGGTCTTGAAGGAAGGGAGGTTCTTGGCATCGTATGGTTGAACGGCGGATTGAAAATGGGGCAGGAATAGGGTTTTGATCTCGGCAACAAGTTGGTCCATGTCCGTGATGGCCTTGAACTTTCGGATGGCGTCATTGGACAGGGAATCGACGAACCACCATGATAAATCGCGGACGATGTATGCAGCCTTTGAAGCAGGATCTTCCGGTTGATCATAAATCCCACGGTCAGGGTCTTTGAATAGAAACATGCCCTCTTGCTCCTTGTTGATGGCCTTGAGTTGGTCGTAGGTGAGCGGATTATTCATCTCGTCTCCTGCATCCCTCTTGTCCCCGTCATCCTTCACATGTCCGGCGCAGCCCTTGATGCCGGGGGATGAAGGGGCATCAGGGTGACCGTCTTGAGGAGAAGCAGGCCCCTTCGCCTGGACTTTGTCATCCGTCCGTCCGGAGTTGTATTCGCAAGAAGGAGCAGGCGAAGCCTGCGCTTCTTCTTTGAATGGCTTTCCAACGGAATTACCAATGGGATTACTTAATGGTTTACAATGGGTATTGTTGTCCCGTTTTGACCCTCCCTCGTCCCGATTTGACCCTTGCGTGTCCCGTTCTGAACCTCCCGTGTCCCGGTTTGACCCCGCCTTGTCCCGTTCTGCCCCTCTGTTTTGCACCATCTCCGGCAGCGTATAAGTGGCCTTCAGGGTCGGATGCTTGACGATGCGAGGAACAGAAGACTCGACCAACGCTTTCAACGCCCGCTTGATGGTGGACGGAGCGAAGCACGGCAGATCAATCGCCAGACGTGCAGGAGACATTTCATGGTAAACAGCCGTTGTGTCGCCCTTCTTCCGCTTCTTGGCCTTTGTCTCGACCCAGTATCGTAGGTTCTCGATCAACACTCCTGCCGGTATCCCAAGCTCATTGGCGACTTCGACATCGACCTTGATGAGTGGCCTCTTCTCCACAGCATCCAGCGCATCCTGAGGAACCGTATACCAGCCAGTGCGGTCGTATCTACGGCGGTTGAAGTTGTCGATCTCGAGCAGTTTCTTGCTTTCCAACCGCTTGAGGATCTTGTCCATCGTGCTCTTGGGGATGTAGGGATACCGATGGGCCAACTCCCTGATGGGGTCGAAGAACCATTTCTTGTCGTTGCGAACGTTCTTGCTGCGCCTAACCTTGTGAGCGAGGAACTTCAGAACAATTGCTTCCTTGACCCCATGCTCTTCTGCAAACTTCCGGGAGAAGTAGTGGGGCTTGAGTTTTCCCTCTGCCCCCGTTGTTTGGTCGATGTTCATGTTCTTGAGGGCTGTTGAAGTTGTTTCATCTGGGATCGAGCAGGGGATGCTGATGTCGCCATACGTTTTGGGGTAGCCTTGAGCCAGTGGCCCGGCGGTGTGCACCCCACCGGGCTCTGGCCCATTGGCTCAGGTCAGCTCCACAGGCCGGTGCTGGCAGTGACCTGCTTCAACCCGTCCAGCGCCTGGCTAATCTGGCCGCGAACCTCCTGGTTCACCTTGGTCAGATCGTCGCCGTCGGGAATGGAGACCATCTGCGTCTCCCAGGGGAGCTTCACCACCGTTTCCTTGCCATCCTCGCGGCTGAACGTGACGCCTTTGAAGACGAAACGCCCGACCTTGAGGTCGCCGACTGCACGCACGTGCTGTGCCGAGCTGTTGGGCAGGGTTGCGATGTTCTGAACCTTAACGCCCATGCGGGTGTTACCATTTTGACTATTGGCATCTTTCATAACGAACCTCACGAATCTCGGCGTCTGCAGCGGCTTGTTGCCGCAGTTCATTTGATGATGGCATCGTCGTTCATCCGCCGAACATGAACGCAGAGCCATTGACCAGCGCGATTCACTGCCTCCGTGGACACTGCCGGTCTTATGTGTGTCCAAGGCTGTATTCAGGGTTCTTCCTTGCTTCAGCGACTTGCGGCTGCTGCCGCTGTTTGTTTGTGGATGACCCTGATGCTCATTCGCTGAACCTGAACTCAGGACCATCGGCCGGCTTGCTTCTCCGTCACCACGGGGATGGCCGGCCCCGAATACTGCCGTTGTTCCAACCGAAGAGCCTGGAGCCTTGGCGGTGCTGGTCTCCGCTGTCCGGCTCCGAACTTCCTGTTCTGCTTCCTGCATTGGTTTCTGGTCTTTCATCATCTGGCTCTCTTCGGTTGTTGCTTGCTTCACTGCTCCGTCACCAAGAACATCGCGATCTGTTTCGGTTTTCTTACAACTTTCTGTTTCTTGGTCTTTCATCGCGTGTTCTCGTTGTTTGCTGCTGCTTGCCTCACTGCGCCGTCATCTGGTCATCGCAACCAGCCCGCGGTTTCTTACAACTTTGTTTCGTTCTTCTTTCGTCACCGGCTCGCCTGCGATTGCTGTTGTTGATCTCATTACCAGACACCCGTACATCGCGGCCGGTTGGAGATTTCTTACAGCTTTGTTTCCTTCGTCCTTCTTCACCGGCTCACTTGCGATTGCCGTCGTTGTTTTCATCATTGCTGTCTGGCACTACATCGAAGCTTCCTGGAGGTTTATTACAGCTTTCGTGAACACTGCTGGGTGAGGAGCATTCAGCTAAAAAAGAATCCGAACGCAGAGAGATCCGAGAGCCCAGAACGGGGAATTGCAGCCTTGAACTGAAGATTGAACAACGAGGAGATCAGCAGAAGGTCAATGTCTTCTGCGTGATGTCGTTCAATTGCTGCCCTGGAACGTCAGGATGAAGGGGCCTGCTAATCTAGCGGCTGTCAGGACGTCTTCCTGCCTGAGGCGAGCCAGCCATTGGCGCTGCACTTCGGCCAAAGCCTGGGGTGCGTTGTTATCCTTCAAGGCCCGCTCGTAGAACGCTTTCATCAAATCCACGGTCCACTTGTCAGAAACCGGCCAGAGCGTCATCAGCAGGTTCTGCGTGCCGGCCTGGATGAATCCACGCCGCAGACCCATAACACCTTCACCGGCTCGTGCCTCGCCAATTCCAGTGTCACAAGCCGAAAGAACCACGAGCCAGGTTTCCTTCAGGTCCATGGTTCCAATTTCCTGGCCCATCAGGATGCCGTCGTTTTCTGTGTTCGGTGTCTGTCCCTTCTTCCAAGCATCAAGGGTCAATTGAGCTCCAGCAAACGCCAATCCACTTCGTTGCATCGGATTGTGCGGCACGACTGATCGATTGGTCGTAGCTAGCTTGTCATCGAAGAAGAAACCATGGGTCGCCAGATGAAGGATGTGGGGAGAGTGGACGGCCTTTACCTCGGCTTCCGATGCTTCTGCTCCTGCGAAAACCGATCCATCCATGTTCCAGGATGAGCTTCTGTCGCGAAAGAATTGGGCTTCCTGCATCGTGTATGGCAATGCACCCAAGTTCAGGTCGGCGGCGAGAGCTCTTTGGTCTGAACTCAACATCGCCAGTTGGAGCGTATTGGTGCCGTGTGCTCCTGCCAACAACGGCTTTTCACCAAAGGCGGGATTGGCAAATGCAGCAAATCGTCGAGAACTTTTCTTGGATGTCCGTTTCAGCACAAGATCCCGGCCGCTCGACACGTATTCAATGGCGTATTGTTCGGCCAAGAATTGGTTCTGATCATTGATGAGCGTAGCAAAGCTGATGAAGTTCAACTCGGCATCAGGACTGATGATGAGCGTGGTTATGTTTTTGGGAAGTCGATTCTGGATCGGCTCGAATAACTGTGCATATAGGGTCCGTAACAGAACGGCTTCGCCACGTTCGCCTCGCATCACTCCGGCATACTCCTTGAGTTTCTTTTCGATGGCCTTTGCTGAACCCAAGGGCACCCAGACTGGTTCGCCTGGTTGGCTGTCCTTGAAGGTCACTTGGTTGCAACCGATCAACACCACGCCGTAACGGCGCTCAGATTTAAGTTTGCCTAGGTAGTGACGGTAGCGGATGAATTCCAACAGAACGGTGTCTTTGGGCAGAACAGCTTGAACATCGGGAACCGTGGTTCGTAATGCTCGGCGAGTTTTGCCTGCGGCAGCCACGTTGCGGGCCAGCATCTTTTGCAGGGATTCCATCTGCCCTTCAAGGAGTTCACGCTCTCGTCGCCGGTCTTCTTGTGTCACCAAGCTGAAATCCTCGGAGGGCTTCAATTGCAATCGGTTTAACCGCTGCCTTGAAGCACGCAGCTCGCTCGCGGCTATTTTGATCTCTGGATTCTTGGATGCTTCCGCGACCAGTTCATCTTCCAGAAGCGAATCAAGAATGACGCCCTTCGTCCGAAGCAGGGTTTCCGCCAAGCCTGATGCATGGCCCAGTGTGGCCAGCAGCGAATATGGATTCTTGGCCTGTTGGTACGCCATTCGTTGATGTTCAGATGAGAAGGTCAAGACTCCGTCCAGTTGTTTCTCAGAGGCTTTCTTGTACATCATTGCCAAATCATAAGCCGTCGTCTTACGGCCCACGCCATAGCCCCCCATGCTGATATAGAGCAAAGCCAAGTTGTAATAACTGGTTGCGGTAGCAGGATGATCAGGCCCCAATTTCGATAGGGTGATCTTGAGTGCGGCCTGATTGAACTTCTCTGCCTTGGCATAGTCACCCATGCACTCATAAAGCCAAGCCAAGTTATTTAATGTGGTTGCTGTTTCAGGATGGTCGGCTCCGAGCTTGGATGTTCTTATTTTCAGCGCGTCTAGAAAGAGTTGTTCAGCCTTGGAATAATTACCCCTGTGGCCGTAAACTAACGCCAACGCATTGAGGCTTGCCGCGGTGGCGCGATGGTTATGGCCGAGGGTGGTTTCCCTGATTCTCAGCGCATACTTGTAATATTGTTCGGCTGTGGCGTATTTCCTCATCAAGTCATAAAGCCAAGCCAGGTTGTTGAGGCTGGTTACAGTGGAAGAATGACTAGCACCGAGTTTGGACTCCTTAATTCTCCAAGCGCGCAAAAACAGTGATTCGGCGGTGGCGTAGTCTCCCAAGCTTGTGTAGAGCAACGCTAGGTTGTTTAGAGTGGCCGCAGTGTCAGGATGATCGGACCCGAGCTTGGCTTCTCTTATTCTCAACGCGCGCTGATAACACGGTTCAGCTGCGGCATAGTCTCCCAAGCTGAAATAAAGCCATGCAAGATCGTTGAGAATTGCAGCAGTTTCATAATGCTCAGGACCCAGCTTGGCTTCTCGAATCTTCAATGCACGCTTATAGTGCCATTCTGCCGCGGAGTAGTCACCCATGCGGTCGTAAACTGCCGCCAGATTATTGAGACATGTTGCGGTAATCGGATTTTCCTGTCCAACATCCTTTTCGGCTCCAGCCAATGCCTGACGAGCTACTGAAAGAGCTTCCGTGTATTTCTCTTCTTGCGTCAGCTTGATGACCTTCTGGTTCAACCGAGCTAGTTCATTCGCTGTATCTGCCCCAGCAGCGCATGAGACTAGCAGGAGAACAGCCAGAAAGACGGTTTGCCCCACCCTTACGCGCTTCATTATTGCGTCTGCTCTTGGATGAACGCCTGCACTGCTTTCAAGACTGCCGCCAAATCCTGTTCTCGCTGCACCGGGAATGTCTTCTCGAACGGAGGCTTGCCTTTGATGTGTCTCACGATTCGAACTTCTCCCTTGTCGCGGTCATAGACGATCTTCATCACTGGTTGTTGACCGTCCGTTGGCCAATCTCCCATCCAGCGCCTCAACTCCGCTGACGCCGAAAATGTTTCCACCTTCGGTTGATTCAAGGCTTGCTGGATGATTGTGGCCGGATTTGAAGTTGTTCCACGCGTGTCACCAATCCTGTCCAGCATCGCCACTTGAATGACCATCTTCTGAGCAACTAGCGAAGGAATCAGGAACACAGCCACTGTCACTGCTGCTGCCGCCGCCAATCCAATTGCCCAGCCCCATCTCCAAGAGGCAGGCGTCACAACTGTCGTCGTTGGAGCCTGACCTTTGCGCAGCGTCTCTCGGACCTTGGTTTGCAGCCGACCGCGAGCATATTCAGGCAGTTTGCCGGCCTGCGCTTCCGTCGCTTCCATCAACGGCAAAACTTCCTTGGCAATACTCGCATCCGCCTTCAACCGGTCGAACTCGGCTTTCAGTTCCGGTCGGCTGGCGAGCAGCGAATCCAATTCCGCCTGTTCAGCGGCGCTGGCCTGGCCTGCAACCGACTTCATGGCCAGATCGAAGAATTGTTGGTCATCTGCATTCATTGAGTTCATCGCGCAAACGCCTCCAGTTCTTTCATCAGTCCTGGATGCCGCTTTCCCCACTGTCGGATAGCCTCCAGACCGCGCTTCAACATAACCCCGACGGTTCCAATGGGTATGCCTCGTTTCTGGCTGATTCCATCGTAGGTCAACTTTGAGATGAAGAAGTCGTTCAGAACATCCCGGATCTCATGCTTCAAATCCTCCTGCGACTCGGTCAGCAGCTTCGTTAGATCGTTCTCGTGCAATTCGTCCAGAGGCGATCCAGGAGAACTTGGAAGCGACCGGTTGACCTCTTTGCTTTCCATTGCATTCAAGGAGTCGATTTTTCCACCGCCATGTTTGTCGGCATACTTTTTACGGAGCCGGCTCACCGCCAGATTGTGGGCAATGCGGGCTGTCAGAGGCTTGAGTTCGTCCACCGACTTCAAAGTTGCCACCTTTTCCACCAGTGTTTCCAAAGCTTGAATTGCCACGTCCTCAACGTCTTCAGGACAGAAACGAGCAAGCTTCAAGTTTACGACCGCGAAAGCTGTGGGCCATAGCCAATCGAATGCGTCATCCCAGGCGTGTGGATCTCCCTGTTGGAGGGCTTTGAAGCTCGGTGTGTTCAAGAGCAGACAAGGCTACTCAATTGCCAATTGTCTGACAAGCCCTGCCATTGTTTGCCTGTTGTTGACGGACCGTGCTGCGAGTCTAAAAAAGGGAGCAGCCGCTGGAACCCGGCCAATCCAAGCTCCAAACGGCTGCTCCTGTATGCAGGCGGGATGTTCTATTGCGGATCGTCAGTTCCGCCAATCGACTGACATTTTGAATAGATCCGCGTGGTGAAAGTTCTGTCATAAAAATAACCCTCAATAGGGTTACGGCTTCT
>JBAZNK010000024.1 GCA_041649255.1 bacterium | reverse complement strand
AATCATACCTGTTATCAAAGCCCTCTGTTGCATTTCCCTTAACCCCAAGTTTTGTTATATTATCAAATGTTTTCCCAAATTTCGCATTAAGTGTAAGCATCCAGTTATCATAGTCTATAGAATCTTTTCTTGAAGACAATACAAAGCATTTTCTTCTGCCTTTACTTTCGACAGCATAGCTTCTTGAAATCTGTAATGTGCAGCTGTCTTTCAATGTCGGGAACCAATATCCCTGCCACGGAGATAAAAGACTATCCTCTATGTACTCATTGGAAATATAAGTATAAAGAGTTGGCTGTACCCATCCGAATATTGCGGCAGAATCCATACTTCTTACAGTCCCGCCTCTTTGCACTTTCACGCTATCTAACCATACGGAATTATAGAACGGACAGCCCACAAGGTTCCATGCTATTTCACAGTTCTTCTCCAATGGCACAAAGCGGGTAGTTGTATCTACTGCGCCAAGTGCATCTATAATGCACGGCTGAGTTACTCCCATCCAATATCCAAAACCATTCTTTACTGAATCCGGAGTCTGATAACTTCCTAATTGGCTATAGTTATAAAGATAGTATGGATTTGCATACTCACCGAATATTGTTTTCGGGTCGAGATTAGTCGGAATTACCGGCACTGATATCATTGTCCAATCTTCTACCCTGCGTCTCGGTTTTCCTACCCAGAGCTCAAACTTATGGACTCCGTCAACGTCTGAACTATACTTATAAGTCGGAACCGCTCTCATATCCTGCATTGCGTTATTGGCAAGGTCAACAATGTATATGCCGTAATGTTCAGGCATAAACGATGTAGCTGTTATTTCTATCTCATTATAAGCCCTGTCTGTTTTAACTTCAAATGCATATATAAGCATCGTATCGGAAAGGTCTATTCTGTGTCTTATATCTGTCTTGAACGTATCTCCCAATCCCCATCCTTGATGTGCGAAATAAAGATTGAGATAATTGTAAGACATAGAAGTTGAATCAGGTTTATCATAAGTTACGTCAAATCCATCCGTAGCATCAGTTTCAACACCGGCATAATTCACATTGTCTGTCAGCGAATCAGTAGATGCTTTCAACTGGACACACCAGATAGAAGGCAATACGTATACAAAAGAGGAATCGTGAATGCTATTTGTTACGTTGTCTTCGCTAATATACTTAATACAGGTTTGTCCTAATATGTTGGAAGACATACGGAATATTCCCTGATAATCCAGAATGCTACCTGTGGAATCATAGAAAACTCCATATTGCAAACTCTTTACTCCCGATAAGCTGTCATGCGTATTGATAGCAACGTTTGTCCCCCAGGATATGAAAGTGTTACCATCTTTTCTAAAAGGCACACTGTCAAAAGGCCAGCCATTAAATGTTAGCCACATCTTAGGGGGTGTAGTATCCACCTGGGCTACTCTCATATTGGAAAACTCATTATTCATGCTGTCAAGAGCACTATAGTAAATTGTATAATATTTTTGGTTAGATAAAGTAAATGGATTGTTATTATAATTTATCCATTCTACTGTATCTGCGAATCTGTATCTCACAGTCTTTAACCCGGAAAGGCTATCATTTACCGAAGCGTGTATGGCAAATTCAGTATTCGTGTTTACATAAAGCATAGAATCAAGTCCTACGTTGTTATGAGACAGGACTTCCTGTCCGCTGAGCTCGCGGTCAAAAACCTTAAACTCATCCATATAGCCGCAGAAAGGTCCAAGTTTTAGAGTCTGACCGTTTATACCAACCGTATCCGTAAATACTGAAGTATCTTTTTGCAAAGCTCCATTAACATACAATCTCATTCCGTTTGCACCCCATACCGCATCAATAAGATGCCAGAAGCCTCCGGTTACGGGATAATCAGAATATATAGAATCAGCAGTTGTTCCATTAATTTTGAAGCATAGTTTACGGCTTGTCTGGTCAATACCAATCGCGGCTTTTCCTCTTGTAGTAGTTCCGTCAAAAGAAGCTAATGTCTGGTTCATATCCGGCATACTATCCGTTTTGAACCAGAATTCTATTGTCCCTTTAGCAAGAACAAGATTATTGATTGTAGTTACATAATTAGTACTGTCAAAGCGAAGGCATTCATCAAGTTTACCTTCTAAGATTCTTGTCGGTGCAGGGTCACTAAATGTTCCGTTGTTTCCCTTCCCCGATATATCATAAACTGTAGTTCCTGTTTCATTGAATTTATATTCGGTAACACGGTTTCTATGGGAAGAATCAGGCTCAAGGTATTTCGGGTCTCCGACAAGCAAACTACAAATAGGAGCAATATTGTCAATGTTTACAGTTACTGTATCCGCTCCTGTATTGTTGTAAGGGTCGGTTGCGGAAGCTCTTAACATTATGTTTTTACCACTTATACCGCGAGAATCCCAGATAAGTGTATCCGTTACTTTCTCCTGTATACCAATAGTAGCCCAGTATCCTACCTGCTCTGTTTTATTTCTTCCGAGCATTATCGGCTTTAAGCTGATAGGTGTTCGTGAAATGTTGCCGAGAAGAGATTGAGAATTTTCCATAAACTTATTGCTCATAGCCCCGAAGTTCACAAGAGTATTTGCTCGTTTCTTTTCTGTTGCCGCTACCGGTTTTCGAGCTTTTGAACGACCGGAAAGTAAACTTACGGTCTGGCAGGCGAATTTATAACCGGATTGTATTTTTGCTCTTAATGATTTCCCGCCGCTATTTGAAGTATCAACAAACATTTCCCATGTAATCGGATAGTCTGCTCCGTTGTCGATATTGGCTTTAAGAGTTATGTTTTTGGTAAGCCAAGCACTGTCTTGAGGAATGTCTATTACTACAGGGACACCTCTATTAACTTGCCACAGCCATAAACTATCAGTGTCTGTGCTCTTATTTCCCGGGATATCAATAACTGTTAAAGTGTATGGATAATTTCCCTTAGGTAGGAAATTCCCCATATCATCTTTTCCATTCCATGTAACAGATAATGTTTCGTAAGGAGTTGCTTCAAAAGTAATTGTTTTAGTAAGGAAGGTGTAGTATATTCTTCCTTGTTTTGTAGAATAGAATTTCAAAGTATCCTCATCGAAAATATCAGTAATTTGAGGAGTTTTGGGCGGCACTACCACTATGTGAGGGACAGAGAGGTCACGAATTACAACGGCTCTTCCCACTGAACCTGCTCGTTTCCAGGACGGATTTATAGTTCCACCACTGTCGCGTGCTGCCAAAACGTATTGTACTACCGACCTATCCATTACATAGATAATATTACTTCCTCCAACAAGTGAAATTGTAGTTTGGAAATTACCAAGAGAGTCGGTAGTATCTATTTTACTTTCAACAATCTTGTTCCCATAAGGCATTTGCGCTAATACACCGTAGATATTTGAGAGTGAATCAGTGACCATTATTTGTATTTCTGAATTTGGAGCATATTCACCATGAATTTCTACCATTGAATCAGTAGTAAGGCTACAAGCAGCAAAAACAAGCGGTTTAACAGTCGCAACTTTAGAAGAGTCCAGTGCTGCAATCATTGACTGGGTTGTATATTTTATACTTTTGGTAGAGTATCCGGCACCGTATGTTTCAGGGAATCTAAAGATTTGCCCAAAAATAGTAATTCCATTATCATCAGCCTCTTCTCGTTTAGAAGTAATATTCTGAAACACTCCATCTTCATTAATAGCAAAGAGACCAATACTTGCTCTATCAATACCATATGTCGTAATCTCGCTTCCTGTATATGAGTAACTTACTGTTGCTGCTGAGTCTCCGAAATCAATACCTTTCGGGAAAAGCATCATTGCCGGGCCAGAAATATAAGGGATATTATTATTCCCTTTCTCAGCAATATTAACAGGCAAGATTCTACAAACCGTATCTGTAAAAGTAGTAGTCGTTGGGAAACGCAATTGTGCTCTGTAATAAAAACTATGCGCAGTACGCATATCGCCTACAATAGGGCTACCTACATAAATTTCTTTTGTACGGGCTCCGATTACATTTCCATTTTGATTTAAAAGACTCATAATGAGTTGTATTTTACCACATACCTTGCTGACTTCTAAATAAGCAAGAGGCCCAAAACTATTATTCCCTTGAATAGTATCTGAAATCGGGTAAATATTTTTGCCATCATAATAAGAGAATTGATAAAATGTATCCGTATCTGGAGATGCCCCATATATTGGAATATATCCTTTTTCTGTATTTTGAAGCTTATATGGGTCAAGATTAAGAATATGTTTGGGTCTCAAATAGTCTGATACTCCATGCCCAAGATAATTAGACAACCTGTCATGATAAACAATACTATCAGAAATAACATCTTTGTTGGTATCTCCATTTATATATTTCAAATTTACATTCCATGTCTCGATATGTAAATATGGGTTTGAGGAATCCCCATCATCCCACCAAAAAACAGAACTATCTGTGTTTGTAGCACTTAGATAGGGATAATAAGTAGAAAGAATACAGGGATTTTCAGAGTGATTCTTGAATTGAAATTGATTTGAAGTAAAGATAGGAGTTAGTGGTGAATCTGATAGGGTAGCTGAAAATATTCCTATAGGAGAGAGTTGAGGGTCTTTTTGAGAATTCCAGTCAGACACCCAGTTGTCTGTCGGGATAGTGGCTATTATACAAGAATCTCCATGATCACTGTTCCACTCTTTGTGTAAATCTACAACGACAGATAAAGAATGTGGTGTTGAGTACGATAAACTCGGTACTCCGGTTGGCTTTGTAAAGATATCTGCCATCCATGTAGTGTCTGGTAAATAACCTCCTGTTTCAGCATTAGGAAAACATGTATCAGTTCTTGTAGCAACAGTATCCCATTTTGAGTAAGAACTATCCCAATTTACTACGGCACAAACTTCACCTACTGTAGTGTTAGGTCTAAATATTACAGTAACACCGTGTATTGTTACAAAACATGTGTCAGTTGAAGAAGTAAATACAGAATCTTTAATTCCATCTATAGTAACAATTAAATTATATCCAACTGCTATACTGCTATCTGGATCTCCCCAACTCCTCGCATAAAGGGTACTACAAGTAACACTGCTTAAGTCTATTGGAACTATACTTGATTGAGTAGCTAAATATGTATAATCTCCTGAAAAAGCTATAGGTAAACGGTAATCTTTAGGAGTATGTATATTATACCATACTTTTGCATAAGCTTCTCCTCCAGCATTCCAATCAAAGAGAACCTCATGTGCTCCCTTAGCATACGCATAAGAATGTATATAATAAGTGCCTTTAGACACCGAGTCTTCTTGTATTGTTGTACTGTCGTATACATGGTTAAAACCTGTAGCTGGTGCCTCAATAGGGTTATATGCAAACACAGTATCTGTTCCGGGAACATTCGGTCTAGGTCCAATAGAAGCACTGGCATAAGCTGAGGCATATTTAGCACGATAGCTGTGAGCCCAAAGTTTATATTGGATAGTTTGATCATGGGGAATATAAAATGATGTTATCTTAGAGTCAGTTACAGGATTAGGTGACGCTGTCCCATTTTTTTCTATAGCTGAATTAACAGGTATTTCTTTAGGGTAATAAGTTAAAGTACAAGTTGCTGCTATTTTCCACTGTATATACCTATTTTTATTGCCCCAAGCGGTGTCAATAAATGTATAAGGTTGAGGAGGATAATAATTACCACTTGCGCTTGCATCCCATAAATATTCAGATTTGCCATCGTACACGGTATCCGCACCACTATGTATATATCCCGTAATATATCTGTTTGGAATTATAAAACTGCCCGAATCTACTGGTATACTATCATTTTTCACCTCAAATGGATTACTGTAGGCAATTGTATCTTTTATGCCTTGAATATGAAGAGCATATACTTTAAATCTGTATCCAGTGTCTGCTTTTGCTATCCTTGTTCCGGCTCGCCCATCCCAACTTATAGTGTGATTAAGGGCACCTTTTTCACATAGAGAATCTCTGAGTCTTGTAATTATATTCCCTCCCTGACATACATCTATAGTAATACGCGCATCTGTGTTGGTCGTATAAGTAAGTCCTACTGGGTATTTATATCCAAATCCATAATCAGGATAAAGAGTATTTGAAGTTAGTGTGTCAAGCGTTAAATTAAAATCAGAGGATATATTAACCGTATCTTCTAAAGAGCCAAATCCTTTGCCATTTATTCCTTCAGCACTTACCTTAATTTTGTAATTTCCATCTTTCACAAAACCGCCAATAGATTTTTGACCATACCAGTACTGAATTTTACCGATATTTATAGGAAGTGGATTGCCGCTTATTGGTGCTTTAATTGCACCAAGATATACTTCGTTTGTATATGCCATGTCTTTTTTGAAAGTAACTTCTATTGTTTTATAAGTGGTTGTAAATCCCATTTCCCCCGTTGCATTAGTGGCAGTGCAGTTGAAGTTCAAAATGTTATTTTGTTCTACAAAAGCGCTCCCTCCCGTAGTATCAGTAATAGTAAATTTCCCTTCTGCCGGACTAATTCCTTTAATAACTGCCTGATAAAAAGTCATCACAGTATCATTATCTTTGCATTTTAACCACCATTTATTCCCATCATTATATAAATAAAATCCTTCCGTATCTATAGAGGGAATTCCTTCATAAGGCACGATATTATATTCTTTTTTGTGGAATACTTTTTCCCCGTCATCTAAACTTACAATATCTATATCCACATTAGCACATTGACTTACCTGATACTTTATTTTCAATGTTTCTTCTTTGGTCGGCTCAAAAATAGTATCTATACTATTCAATAAACTTACGGTAAGAGTATCTACCTGAAGAGGAGTTGCCTGTTCCGCTGAAATGTTGACAGTAATTGTATCTGCCGCAGTAACACCGGTAGAATCTTCATAAGAAATGAGCAATAAGTTATAATTGCCCGGATCTCTGCCTGTAGTGTTCCAATATCCTAACACTGTTGCAATATCGGATGAAAATTTATTAGATACATTATTGGAGCTACCCGGCATTTTACGGGACTCTGGGACTTCTATTCCACTTGCTTGCCACCCTGTTGTAGAAGCTTTTCTCCACCATAGCTCATACTTTTCAAATCCATAAATATAATCGGGATTAGTCATATTTGGGTCGTTAGAAATTCCCTTAATTGCCACCGTTCCATAAATGTTTTCGCCCTCTACAGGAGAACCTATCATAGTACCAATACTATTTTTTACTGCGGTAGCTGGTTGTTCGCTATAATTTCCTAAACTATCTATAACTTGTACTTTTATAGTATGAGTCCCTTCAGACGTAAGTGTAATTGAAGGGGACTTCTTAATGCTTCCCCCATTAGGCAAAATATAAAAGGAATCCGGAAGAAGAACATCATCAAGATATATTCTTACTTTTACCCTTCCGTAATTAACAGAGTTGTCTTTACTATCGGACACTGTGAAATAAGCTTTAGTTACTCCATCTGAACCTGTTGTCCATGGAGAACACAAGAAATCATATACCTCAGGAGCTGTTTTATCCACTCTCAAAGTATCAATTCCCACACCGAGAGGATTTTCAATAATGGTATCATTTCCTGCATCGTCTTTTGCAAATATCTCGACCTTATATATTCCATCATGCAAATAAGCCCCGGCGTAATCTCCTCCTTCTATAAAGAGACAGGTATCCTGACCGTTTTTACTCTCCGGATAATAAATGCTATCCCCGTAAGCCGTTCTTTCAAGTACATCACTGGTATCCTGCAAATTAATAAATCTAACTTTAAGTTCTGTATGCTCGTTTGTTGTATATGCAAATTCTGTGTATGCACTATTCTTGACAAACGGATTAGGCTGTAAAGCACTTATAAGATTAATATGTGGCGGTTCAGTATCTATGAAAAATATACTTGTATCAGTTCCTGTATTCCTTGCTTTATCTGATACAGAAACTATCAGTTTATATGCTCCTGATTGCAAGACCGTGTCCCCGTCTTTCTTAAGAAAATTCCATGAGAATGTTTTGGGCACATTATAATAACAATTAACAAGGGTTGTATCCCAAACCAACGTATCCCAAGAATCTAAGACGGCTATTTTGACATTTTTAGGTTGACCAAAAAGTGAATCAAAGTTATCGGTAATATTGAATACAATAGGCATTTCGGGAGTAACATATGGAGAATATGTCAAGCTATCCTTAGTTTTGGGATTATAAGTACTACAAACGGGAGCAGTAACATCTACATAAAAAGATTGTATCGCTTCCGTTTTTCCTATACTTTTGTTTGCATCAACAACATATAGATGTGTTTGATAAATCCCTTCAACATAAGGCTTTGGGACAACATAAAATAAAGTATCTTTGTCAGGGTAAGGAGAAGAAGGGTTATGTATATATGTATATTGTGTGTCTGGAGCAGTAACCACAAGAGTTTCTGCCTGAATTCTGCCTATGTTGTGAAGAGCAATCTTAAAGCTTATAGAATCAGACAAGTTAAAACATGAATCCCATTGAGGAGAGAGAAAAGTGATAGAAGTCCCATACGGATTATAGAATATGGAAAGGGCTCTAAAATTACTCCACTCGCCTAAAGTATTTTTTGCTTTCATATCTAATTTATTCCAGCCTGGTAGAAGAGTATTTTTTAAATTTATAAAGAAATTATTTCCATTTGTCCCCAAACTATTACCAAAACTGAGTGTATCCCATACTCCAAAATTTAATCTCCAGTAAGGTTTACAATTTGCTAAGAAATAATCATCGATTTTACCATTTAAAGTATCAGGCTTATTTTGTCCTAAATTAACTTCTATTCTGTCTTGTCCATTATCAAAATTGTTTTTTATTACTCCCTCAGTTTCATTAGAAAAATTATTCCAATATATAACTGGTGGAGTTTCAAGAGCTTGTACAAATGATTCAAAATTCTCAGGTTCTTTTTCATGTCTTCTATTATATGGACCTATAATTTCTTTTGATAAGTTAAGTCCTTCTGCTGTCTGACTATTTTTGCGTACAGCCCCATCGCTATTATTCGCCCAATCAAAAAACATATACGCACTTGTAAGTTTCAAAGCTGCCTCAACAAATCTGAATTGCCCTCCATAAATGGCGGCTTGTGTAATAGCGCACCCCCAAGTTATAGCATCAGCCCAATCCGGATAATCCATTGCGCTTACAATTGTTTTGTAAGGGATTTTTCTTGCCGTTTTAAGTGCATCTTCAGAACATATACTATTCATAAAAGGGTTTAAATGAGTCCCCATATCACGTCCCGCATCTGTATATTTGTGTAATAACCAATCGAATAGCCCGGTGGATAGTATCTCTCCCATCCCTAAACCTCCAATAATATCTTTTATTACTATACAGAAATGTTTCCAACCTATTTGCGTAGGATTACTCCATACTTTATCCATCACCCAATCTGATCCGGGGACCCAATAGAATAGCATCCCCGTCCAAATTTCTCCTAGACCATAATAATTCATAAAGGGAGTTCCAAGATGTGGAGTTCCGCTAGTTATTACCAATTCAATGTGATCTTTTAATACGCTACTGTCTTTTGTAGCATCTTGATAAATTGCTTCTCTTGTTGCAAGTCCTCCCATTGAATGCGCAATCAAGATAACCTTGGCTTCGGGATTATCTCCCCAATCTGAGCCATAGTATTTTGTAAGAACTTCTTTTATTTTTATTCTTAATTCATTTCCCCATCCAACCTGTTTCTCATTTGGGGGGTAGCCTCCACCACCTTCATCTGCATCTATACTTCCACATGCATAATCAAAATTTATTACTTCAAGAAACGTTTTATTGGGGTACGCAGGATCAGAAGAAATTGTATAACTTTTGTCCCCTTGATTATAATTTAAGTTAACAATTGGGATAAAGTTTTGAAGCATTTTATAGTAGGTCATATCTTGACGAGACGAAATACTATCTTTCGGTATTGAGTCACTTCTATTTATTGTAGGAGCTCCCCATGTCCCCGAACCTGAAGTATAACCATGTATAAGTATAATAGGATGTGGTTTATAGGGACTATTTTGAGCAAAAGAAAAACTTGTCGTTAAAAAGATTGGGAATAATAAAACCAATTTTTTCATTATTACCTCCTATGTTCTAAGTTTTTAAGGTTTAAGCGCCCATTTATTTTCGCCTGTTTGCTTTATAACAAACCAATTGTTATAGTATCCAATAAAATATGCCGCATCAGGCGACCAATATACTCCACTTCTCCATGCAGTAGAAATATTTTTTAGAGTATCAATATTTCCCGTTCCAAGATGTATAATATTCACATTATATCCGTCACTTCCACAAATTGTATTAGAATCTACCTGTCCCCAATCAGGAGAAAAAATTACATTTTTCAAACCTATTAAATGATTTCCAGATGTGTCTGAAATTACTAAAGAATCTCCCAAAATATATGCTATTTTCCCTTCTTTGGGAGACCATGTTGGAGTGAGACCATTTGAAACTATTTTGTGGTCATTTGTTCCACCCCTGTTCATAATCCAGATTCCTTGGTTAGGTTTTTCATAAACAAAATTAAATGTGTCAGACGAGAAATCAGAATTTCGCCCAGAACCAACTTCTTTTAGTCCCGAACCATCCCGTTTAATTACATACATCACAGGATAATGGTCACCACGGTCCCAGTCTTCTATGTTTAATACTATCCAATCTCCAGTACTTGACGAACTAATTCCTCCTAAACATGGACCATAGTTAAATTCATTTTCCTTTACTATAGCAATTTTTTTAAGCCCTGTTCCATCATTATTTAACTCACATACTGTTATTTTTTCACTTCCACCGACCTGCGCATCTCCCGTTGCCGTCTCTTTCCATTTTTGCACATAGTAGTGTTCTAAAAACACAATTTTATTATCTGATGTCCAATTTGGGGCTTCCCAGACTGTAATTTTCTCTTCCCACCGTTTATCACGATTACAACCAAAAAATATTATAATTATAGAAAATACAAGTACCTCTAAAATAATTTTCTTCATACAATTCTCCCTTTCTCAAGAATTATTATTTTAATTTATTTTTGTATTGAATTGTTTTCTATTGTAAAAATCTTATCAGAAATTCCCTGATTGACTTTAATATTATCATAATTTACAGTTATCATTGCAGATTTGCCTGTTAAACCCATAGGAGTAGTAACTTCCATTTTATTCATAACCCACGTGTTTCCTATTTTCTTATAAGAGATATCGGTAATTGAAATTCCCATATTAGAATAGAGTTTTTGGTTTATTATAAGTCCCTTTGCATAATCAACTTGTAATTCTGCTTTTTCCATTAATGGATTCTTATCTTTTTCATTAGGGATTATTTCAAGAGTATAAATATTTCCATTGGAATTTATTATTTTCGATTTTCCATCTTTTAAAAAATTTGTGATGCTTCTCTGCGGATTCATATCTTTAGGGCTCATTGCCTGAAGTTGTCCCTGTGATAGTGAATCTTTATTTATTATTGTCTTTTTCCCATTAGAATCTTCTATCTGCATTTTTTTATCGTTAAAAATTATTGCTTGCTTTTGTGGAGCAATAGTAGTTACTTTTATTTTATCTGTCCCTTTAGACAGAATTTGCATTTTTTTGACAACTTGTTTCCCGGCGTCCATATTTGTTTTTATTTCTATATCAGCCTGCATATCTTTAATTTTGGCAATGTTTTGCTCCAGTTTTTGAGAAATGTCATCTATTGTGACAGCACTTGCAAAAGTAGAAAAACTTAAAATGGCGAAAATACAGATTGTTTTAATTGTTTTTTTCATCATTCCTCCAGTTTTTAATTTATCTAATTAAAATTAATTTTTCAGTAATATTCTTTTCACCGGTATTGATTTTACAGAAATAAATTCCTATTGGTGCTTTTTCTTTTTTATCATTTTGTCTATTCCAAGTAATAGATTGTTCACCAGCATTTTGAATCCCATCAACAAGCGTTTTCACAAGTTTACCACACATATCATAAATCTTTAGGGAAACCTTTGTTTCATAAGATAAAGAATATTTAATTATAGTTGTATTGATAAATGGATTGGGGTAAGCTTTGAGTTCAAAATAAGTTGTTACTCTGTTTTCTTCCACAGCCTTTATAGGCAATCTAAAATCAATGTTAGGAGTGTTGTTCGGCATTGTCGCTGATACCAAATCTGCACTTGCAGAGTCAGGTTTGTCATTATACCATCTTGTTTCATATCCCTCTTTAGAAGCAGACACCTTATAACTTCCCGTACGAAACCCATACAACTTATAACTACCACCTCCAATAGTAGTATCTGTATACAGGTATTCCCAACCGGAAGAACCGTTCACATACATCCATTGTTTTAATGTTACCCCTGATATTGGAGTCGTGCCATCTTCTTTATATACCTGTCCACTTATTGATCCTCCCCTGTCCAATACAACATTTATTCCCATTACGGAATCTGGTGCAGTTATATTTATTACATCTGCATCTGTCCAATTATTTTTATTGCTATACCATTCAAATGCATACATAGTATCCATTTCTTCTCTGCCACACCCAATAAACAACTTATAGATTCCCGTATATAAACTTCCCACCATATAGTTTCCAAAACTATCACTGAAACTGAGACTTATATTTTCTCCTCTAATCGTATCTAAAACAAGTAAAGCCGCTTCTCTATAGCCTGTAATTCCGTCATTTTCATATACTCTCCCTTTTATTTTTCCACCTTTAGACAGGCAAAAGTTGATATTCTTAATGGTATCCGAGTCGGCAACTAATACAACCATTGCAGAATCCCAATATAAAGTATTTTCATAATAGATATTAATAACTCTACCATACCAATCAAGTGTCTTAATTTTATAGCTACCTGTTGGTAAATTTTTTATTATATAATTACCACTACTGTCACTCCACCCACAAGCCACGCCTTCCCGAGTAGTTGCATTATATGCAAATAACTGTATTTCTACAATTGGGGTTACTCCATTTAATTCAGTTACTTTTCCACTGATTATCCCATTCCCTTTTTTTGTAGTACTCTTATTCTCATCCATTTGCCATTCTCTTAAAATATTGAGTCCTAAAAAACTCTTTGGTATATTTTTTCTTATCGCTTTCTCTAATCCTCTTGCCTCCAATTGAACAGAAAAAGTCATAATTATAAAAGCAAACATTAAATAATTAAAATATTTCATTGTTTTCCTCTCTTACTGTATCAGCACCAGTTTTTTCACAATCTTCTGCTCTCCTGCGTTCAGCTTCAGGAAATAAACCCCTGATGGATAATTCTTTGCATTCAGTGATATCGGGGAATGTTCATTGGTCAAATCCCTGTATTTCTTTATAACCCTTCCTGAAAGGTCATAAACTGTCAATGTCGCCAATTTTCCCGCAGGCACATGGAATTTAATCATCGTAGAATTCGTAAACGGATTCGGGTACTGTAACAGCGAAAAATACGAGGATTTATCTTTGTTCCAGTTTGAAAAATACAGTTCCCCTTCTACTGACCTACCTATTACAAGCTGAAGCCTATGAAGCCCGACTGTATCTGAAACTGCATTGTAAGTATACACTGCTGTTTTTCTCATATCCTGCAAGCTGTCAATCAAGGTGTCATAGAGATAAACATTATAGCTTGTCGGCACATCAAGTAGAGTTGCATCAATTGTAACTGTATCACTATCATGGTCTGTCTTAACATAGACATTCCAAATCTTAAAAGTATCTGTTAAGTTTGTATTTTCCCTTATGTCTGTTTTGAATTTTTCTCCAAGATTATGATTCCATTCGGAATGAGGAAAATAAAGCTGCATATAATTAGATGGCGGGGCTGGTGGTTTCGGGAAATCATAATCCAAGTCAAAAGTATCTTTCGCCTCCGTTTCTGCTCCTGCATAATTTAACGTATCTCCCACAAAACTACCCGTTGCTTTCAATTTCACTCTCCAGCTTGGCATCATAAACGTATCGCATTCTGCCCAGCCTTCCGGTGCTTTTGATGCTGCTCTTGTTCCTGCACTGCCATCCTGGGCATTGCCTCCGCCTTTTGTCCCACCATTTACATAAACATCAAAATAATTTGGATAACTTCCTTTGTAAATAACCGCAACTCTTCCACCGCCTGCTCCTCCTGAATAAGCCAAACCATCCTGAATTCCATTCCCGCCTTTTGCTGAAATACTGCCGTTTAATCCTGCAATTCCACCAATTATAGTCGGAGCCTTGATAAATACTGAGCCGCCCGCTCCGCCTGCTCCCGCATAATCGCCCATATTTCCACCAACTCTTCCATTTGAGCCATCAACTGATATATTGCCTTTTATCGTTATAGTTCCATCTAATGAATATAACATTACTCTGCCTCCGCCTGAGCCACCGCAATAGTAAGCAATTCCATCTCCAAATGCGTTTCCTCCACCTGAACCAATTTTATCAGGGGAACATGGTGCTGTCGTATCTGCTGAACCACCTTGTGCTCCCTGATTTCCTTGTCCTCCTGCGCCACCATACCCAGCTGCGCCACCACCGCTACCGCTTACGCCTGAGTTTCCTGTATTTGGTCCCTGATGAGAGCCCCAGCCTTTTCCGGATGCATCTATTTCATTCCCTGAGCTGTTTTCAATCAGTATGTTTCCTACAGTCCATATATCAATATTACCTACTATTTTATCGCTTGAACCACTTAACAAAGATACATCCCTGTCTGTAAAGTGTGCAAAAATGTATTCTGCTCCGTTATCAGGGTTTGTAGTATCCACAACGGGAGATAACGTTATATTTAATGTTGAAGTTTCCAAGTCTGATTGTTTAATTAATATTGAGCCCGGGGAACCATCACAGGCATATCCTTCCGAAGTTCCACCACTTGATGATATTTTTCCATAAAAAGAACTCCCTCCAATATCTTTAAATTTGATAAATATTCTTCCACCTGCACCGCCCCCTGCAAAACTCGGAGAATCGTAAGAACCATTCCCTCCGTCAGCAGTGATTTTACAATTAGCTGATGAGCCTGTTAAAGTGCCTGTTTCTATATTGATGCTTCCACCCGAACCACCCGCTCCAGCATCGTCTGAGAGAGATGTCCCATCATTTCCGTTTGCGCTGATTATTCCATTATTGCCGAGCGTTAAAGTGCCGCCGCAATCAAGCTTGATTTTCCCTCCGCCGGCACCTCCAAGACCATCTATTCCGCAATTTCCTCCGCTTGAGCCAAGTTTATCCGGGGCAACAGATGAGTCATACGCAACGCCCCCATTTGCAAAGTAAGTTTCAAAAACGCTTGTGCCATGGCCTCCTAATCCACCAAAGCCACCGCCGCCGGCTCCTACTGAATTTCCCGTGCCATTATCCCCTCTGCCTGGATTTACAGTTGAAGTTTTGGTATCATTATTTCTGAATCCTGAAGCATTTGCAGAAAGAGTACCATTGATATTCATCGTACTTGCATTTACCGATAATCCACCATAAGTGGAATGAGTGCTGTCGTAATCTTTTATTTTTGCCGTGATTCCTGCATCAACCGCAAAAGTGGTAATTCCGGTATGCTCTCCTGCGATATCTGTGTTTGCGGATATTGTCCAGCTTTGGGATGAGCCGTCTAACTCATGTGTACCACCACCTGTATTAGTATAGCCAAGAATAGTAAAAGCATTATCACTCATATCGTTTGGCGAACCACTTGTTGAGTCTGATATTTTTATTTTATAATCAGTGCGGGGAGATTGGTTGGATGATATTGTCCAGCTATATGAGCCACTGGATGCTGAAGTGCCTGCCACTATGATAGAATGCTGAGGATCAGGATTGGCACCTCTGTATAAATCTATTTTTACTCTTTGCACACCAAGGCTTGTCCATGTTATATTGTATTGCTGCCCTCTGGATAATGATATGCCGCTGGCATTAGGATACGTTACGTGTATGTATGGTGGAGTAACATTTATCCTGAAGCTGGATATTTCTGAATTATATCCTGAAGCTGTCCCCGGATTAGTCGGGTCAATATTACTGTATGAGTTTTTATATATATGTCTGTTTGTTGAAGAGGCATAATACCAGAATGGTTTTGTAGAAGGAATTGAGCCGTGATTATTATCTACCATAACAACTAAATTACTATCATTATTATAATAAAAAGGTGTCTGCAAGACTATTACGTTCCATCCTGAAGCAAGTGATACACTTCCACTATATACCTGAGTCAGATTTCCGGAGGTTATCCAGTCACTGGTGCTTGTAAAAGTGGTTTTGCTTGTGTTGCCTAAGTAGATTACTATATCACTCAATGGAGAAGTGGGATTATTCTGGCACTCAAACCATATTGTGTCAATATAGCCCGCAGCTCCTATTGCACTTTGCAGATGAATATATTCGGTCAGTCCGTATGAATTATAGGTGGCAATAACATGCTGAGCATAATTAGTGTATGTTCCACCATCAACCGGTGTAATACGGGTAGCATGCAGAGTAGATGATATCCCGCTTATACCTACAAAAAGTATAAAAGCTCTTATGTAATTTTTCATTCTTCCCCCTCTTGATTAATTTTCTGATTTCTACATAAACCTATTCCTACATATCTGCATAATTTTATTAAGTCAAGAAATAAATTAAATGATATATTGCATTCCTTGTTTCAATCCTTGTCAAGAGAAAAAGATAGCCAAAAATCTATATTTGTGGACATTTATGGACACTTTTCTTAAATTAGTTATTTTACAGGGGATATTTTGCGATGCAAGAAAAATTCCTTATAAAACCTTGATATTTATTATAAAATATTTAGATTTTCAAAACTTAATCAAAATTTTCCTGTGCCAAATGGTGCCAACTTGACATCAAAAATGAGAAAAACAGGTAGAACAGACATAACGGATAAAAATGCCGGGAAGATAAAAGCGAGTGGCGATTACGCCGAATTGCTTGTGTTGTTTGGATTTGTGGAAAATGCCCTGAACGGATTATGAGTCAATTGCTCTAACCAACTGAGCTACAGGCCCGTCAAGATTTGCAAACTATCTGTTCTCTCTTAAAATTAAGTTGAAATAATGTCAATTTTCAGGAAAATGTCAAGTTTTTTATATCAAAAATCAGGATATGATATACAAAAGCAAAGAGATGCCTCAACCACCGGAACTTGACTGAGTTTATTCTGTAATATATATTTGGAAGGATGTTTTCAAAAAAATTATGTTGTATGGGAGAGGCAAAGGAAATCTTAATCGACACTATGCCCAAAATTATTCTAATTTATTTGTAACTAAATTAGGAACGGAGAATATTTCTTGACAGGGTTTAATTTTTAAATATAAATACGCAAATGGTTGTTTCTGTTGTTCTTGTCTCAATTGTAGTCCTTGGGCTTGGCTATATTTTCTACGGGAAGTTTCTAGCGAACAAGTTTGATATAAATAATTCCAACGTTACTCCTGCATGTCAGATAAATGACGGCATAGATTATGTTCCTGCGAAACCGCAACTACTTTTAGGTCAACATTTTTCTGCAATTGCGGCAGCAGGTCCTATCGTAGGTCCCATACTTGCAGGGCTGCTTTTTGGTTGGTTGCCTGCTTTGTTATGGATACTGATAGGTTCAATATTTATCGGCGGTGTCCATGATTTTTCAAGTCTTGTCGCTTCAATCAAGCATAAGGCTTCATCAATAGGCGAAATCGTCAAGGAACATATGTCCCGGAAAGCACATATTTTATTTTTAATATTTGTATGGTTTTCTCTTGTCTATGTAATTGTGGCGTTTACCGATATTACCGCCCAGACTTTTAAAACGGTTGCAAACGATGTTGCTTTTGGACCGGGCGTGGCAGCGTCTTCTATACTTTATATTATTGTGGCTATAATAATGGGTATACTATTATACAAGTTTAAATCCAATTTAGGAATTACCACTGCAATATTTCTTCCCGTAGTATTATTTATAATTTGGCTTGGACCGCATTTGCCTCAAAGCATTCTTGGTTCCCTGGGAAACGTAACGACTAAACAATGGGATGTATTTTTATTAATATATTGTTTCGTTGCTTCTATAGTTCCAATGTGGATATTACTCCAGCCCCGCGGTTATCTTGGCGGATGGCTGCTTTATCTCACCATAGCAGTATGTTTAATTGGCGCGTTGTTTGGGGGATTCAGAATTCAATATCCTGCGTTTAATGTAGAGGGCTTAAAAAGCATAGTTAATGGCACCCCGCTCTTTCCCATATTGTTTATTACGATTGCCTGCGGCGCGTGTTCAGGATTTCACGGCATTGTAAGTTCAGGCACGACATCAAAGCAAATTGCAAAAGAATCGGATGCAAAAATTGTCGGTTACGGAGCTATGCTTCTTGAAGGACTTGTTGCGGTTCTCGCGCTTGCTACTCTAATGATGCTCCCCAAAGGTAATGAGGTGCTAAAAAGTGACCCTAATTTAATATATGCAAGAGGAATTGCAGGTTATCTCGGACTTATCGGAGTTGGTTTTACGATAGCATTTCCTTTCGCGCTTCTTGCGTTTTCTACGTTTGTATATGATACGCTTGATGTGTGTACGAGGTTGGCAAGATATATATTTCAGGAGATTTTCGGCGTAAGTTCAAGAATTGGCGGAATTATAGCGACACTGGTTACGTTAAGCGTACCGCTTGTTTTCTTGATGACGACACAGGAAAAAGGTTATCTTGTTGCCTGGCCTATTTTCGGAACGAGTAATCAATTGTTGGCAAGCCTCATACTTATGACAATATCGGTATGGCTAGTCAAGAAAGGTAAGAATGCAATATTTACAATAATTCCGATGGTATTTATGATGATAATGACATTTTGGTCATTAATATTGAAAATTTCATTGTTTGCGTCGGCGTTGCCTCTCCGGATTATGGGGCAAGTCGTAAAACCGGAAGTTATAGTTTCGGGAATATCAAGTATAGTTCTGTTTGTATTAAGTGTCTGGCTTCTTTTTGAAGCTATAAATGTTTTAGTATTGAAAAAAGCGAGGTAAAATATGTTTAACTGGTTAAAGCCCAAAATGCCGGAACCTGCAGGTCCTGCCCAAAAAATAAAAACTTTCAATGCTTCCGATAAATTGATAACACAAAATGGAATAAATGGCGAACAGGGAGGCTGGCGAATTGATTCACAGGAAAAACAATCAGTACGACTTTTTGAGGTTTCTGTTTCTCAGATAGAGCAATGTATTCTAACTTATCGTGCACAGATGAAATCCGATAACGTAAAAGGCAAAGCATATCTTGAAATGTGGTGCAGACTCCCGGGACGGGGTGAATTTTTTTCTAAAGGATTGCGTCAACCGTTAAAGGGAACAACCAATTGGGCAACATTCGAAGTTACTTTTTACCTGAAAAAGGGAGAACTCCCTGACTTGATAAAGTTGAACGTTGCTTTTGAGGGAAGCGGTAGCGTTTGGATTAAAGATATTGAATTATTGAAGATACCGCTAAAGTAAAAATTTCTCTTTATATTTTTTCGTAAACCGATTTTAACAATAGTGCATCTTCTTCAAGGGCGGGAGATTCGCATATGAGATACCCGCCGACTTTATTTTCTTTTAATGCTTGTAAAAGTTCTTTATACTTAAACTTTGAGTCTTTGTCTTCAAGAGTAAGATGTTTTATTTCCCCTTTAGTCCCATAATGTATCCCTGAAACGTGGATGTGCAATTCGTTTAATGCTTCCCCCGGGAGCTGGGATTTTATGGTCTTTAAAACGTTGTCAAATTTTTCGTAAGAATTTAATTCTCCGTTATTTCTTGCGCACAGATGTGCAAAATCAACACAAAGTCTTAATTTCGAAACTTCCTGCACTAGCTTCAAAGTTTCTTCCAGATTTCCAAATTGTGAGGGTTTACCTGTTGTTTCCGGGCTTATTTTTATTTCTAATTTTTCTTTCCCAATGTCCGCAATGATTTCCGTGAGCCATTTTTTTACTACATCATAAGTTTCTGTTTGTGTTTTTCCGATATAAAAAGCAGGGTGGAACGTAAGGGATTTTGCCCCCATAATATTTCCTATACGGGCAGATTCTATGATTCTTTGCTTGGAAGCAAATACCTTTTGTGGCTCAACAGAAGCTAAATTTATAAAATATGGAGCATGAACCGTAAGCACAACACCTTCTTTCTCAGATAATTCTTTTATTTTAGAAGCTCTGTCAGACTCTATGTTTACACCTCTTACAAACTCAATCTCCATACACCCCAGACCGAGTTCTTTGACTCTACGTATGCCGCTTTCTGTTGTCCTATCCGAAGCGGATAAGGGAACACCTGCAGTTCCAAATAATAGCAAACTCATAATTTACTTAGACATATATTCAAAAATTCAAACCTGTCAATTAAAATGTTATATAAGGATAAGATTTTCTTGACACTATGATAAAGTAAGCGTAACCTCCTTATAAAAGCTATAGAATTTGACAAAGTTATGAAAGAAAACGAAAGAAACCACAGAGTTCGCAGAGAAAAAATTAGCTCGGAGTTTACCCCGAAGAAGGCGGGGTGTTCTCCAAGATAACAGGAAAAATAATTGCACATGTCATTAATATAACTACCTTTCTATGATAAGACTTTGGCAGAGAGAGGTTACGAAGAAACATTGGCATATAATTTGGAAAGACAAAAAAGTATTGATAAACTTTTCAGCCAGAGATTAATGATCTTCAGGTTAAAATGCAGGACGATTAAAAACACAGAGAAAAGATTAATGAAAAACTCTGTGTTCGGAGTTTACCCCGCATATGTACTCTGCGGGGTGGTTGGATTTTATTAAAGGAGGTGAGGGTAACAAAATATTAACATAAATTTTATTAGATTATTAAAAATAATCAAGACAAAAGGGAGGAAGTATGGGGAAAAAAATGGTAGGAATATTAGGTTTAATGGCAATAGTTTTTAGCTTTCCGCTTAATGCCGCAAGAACAAATTATTTCAAGTTTATCGTGAACGGAAGCGATACCGCGACTCAAATGACACAAGGCGTAGGAACTATGGCTTGGACGTGCGATTGCGGGTTAGGAGATACTTTATTTGCAGAACTATATCTTGATTTGAACGGAAATCATTCGATAGATGCAGGAGATAAATTATGGCCTATGGGGCAGTTATATGTTATAGATGGAGACGTAAGTTGGAGTCACGGACCTGGCGATTCAAGTGCGGTATTAGATGGAATATTCTATTGTGCTCTGCCTCCGGATTTTTCGCTTGCCCCTACTACTTACATAATGAGAATAACCAATCCGAAAGATGCAAGTACTGCTCAAGACTGGCTTAAAGTAAATTCGACCCCATCGCCGGCATTTACGATATCCGGCACTGTAAGCATAGAAGGCGTTGCCGCACCCAATTCTTTGTTAAAGGCAATATGGGTATGTACGAATATGGATCACGACCCGGCATGGTGGGCAACGTTGACGGATTCTACGGGACATTATACGCTAAATATGCCCGATACGGGAATATGGCATATAAACCCTATAGATAATATTAGTCCCTATACGAAGCCCAATCAAGCGTTAGTTCACCTGACAGGGAATACTGCGGGAATTGATTTTGAATACAAACAGCCGGAAGCTTTCGTATATGGCGATATAAAAGACGAAAGAGATTCGCTGGTTTTGAAAAGTTTCCACATATACTTAAGAACGGATAGCAGTTCCGTAAGCGAGATAGCTACTAATAACGGGCATTTTATTCTTGGCGCACCCGTAGGAAGTGGTTATAAGATTGAAATTAGCGACGAAGAAATATTTCCGGATTATCTTAGGCCTAACAACCAATCTTTTTCGCTTACAACAGGAGATAGTATTAAAAAGGATATTGTTCTTATTAAAACGGATACGGTAATATTTGGTATAATTACTGAAAATGGAGGCACTCCGTCACGAGTTTATGATATGCGAGCATCCAGAGATAGTTCAGGAATGGAGTGGAGTATAAGCAATTCTAGCAATTTTTCAGGGTTGTTTGAATTGCCTGTAAGCAGTAAGTATCTCTCTTATAATATAAGTATGAATACTTACGAAACTCCATTGCCGGACGGCTTTGGTTTTGAAACTCAAAATAATTGGAATGCTAATCCCGGCGACACGGTAAAAGTAAGATTGGTAAGCTACAAAGGTTCTGCGTCCGGAACTCTTACAGTAGACAATGGCGACCCGGTTCCCGATTTTTGGGAATTCACTGCAGAATTAAGAGATACCTCTTCTTGGGAAACAAAAGGACAAACCACAGTAGATTCTAATGGAACGTTTAAGATTTATGGCCCTCAAGGGGTATGGAATTTACAGGTTTATAGTCCTTCGAATAGATGGCTTATAAAACCATCTATGCAACGAGTCACGATAGATACGGTTAATGTTCCCGGTAATAACTTTTTCTTAAATTACGCGCACTGCATAGTTTCAGGGAATCTCCACGGACTGGTTTCTGTTCCACAAAATAATTTTTACGTCAATGCAAGCGAAGATAGCGGTTATAACACGATGAATAACGTTATAGACAGCACTTATTCAATTTATCTATGCGAAGGCGTATGGCAAATATCAGCCCCATGGGTAATGGAATGGGATAGTCTTTACTACCATCCGAACGATACTACGATTACAATAACGGATTTGGATAGCGCTAAGACATTAAATTTCATTTACTTGCTTGGAGTAGAAGAAAAAACAATGCCATTGCTTACAGCGCTTAATTCCATCTCTCCGAACCCATTTAACGGGAAAATCGCATTCAAATATTCTTGCGCATCGCCCTCAAAAGTCTCGATTGCCATTTATGATTTAACCGGTAGACTCGTAAAAAATCTTACAAATGAAAACCACAAATCAGGTTCTTATGTAGCACATTGGAACGGACAGGACAACTCCAATAAATCTCTTGCAAACGGAATTTACTTCTGTAAGTTTTCTGCGGGAAATACAAAAGCAATAAAGAAATTAATTCTGATAAAATAAAAAATTAATGGAGAAAAAGGGGCAGGAGTTATTCCTGTCCCTTTTCTTTTACGAACAACATCATTATAACTGCCACAACTGTCAACCCCAACGAACAATAAAAAGGCGTATGGATATTAATTTTATCCCACATCATTCCTGCCGCAAGCGAAGCCGGAAGTGCGCATAACCCTATAACCATCTGGAATCCCCCTAAAGTGCTGGCTCTGTATTCCACGGGAGCAAGCTCCGACACGAAAGTTTTTTGCACCGTATCTAAAGCAGCTTTGTGCAAACCGTATAAAACAAATGTCAAAATAATTGCAATACGACTATCGAAGAATATAAAATTCAGACAAACGAGTCCCCATAATATAAATGCCATTATCAATACGGATTTCCTACCGATTTTGTCCGAAAGTTTCCCGAAAAACAACGAGAAAATAGCGGCAATCCCGGAAAACACAAGATACAATACGGGCACAAACGCTGTCTTGCATCCACATTCTTCCGCGTATATCAGTAAAAAAGAATAACTAAAACTTCCAAGCGCAAAAAGAGAACTTAGAAAAAGAAATAATTTGAAATTTTTGTCTAAATCCCTAAAATTCAGACCTTTATATATTTTGATGTTTTCCGTTTTTGCGTCTTTTATAAAAAACAATACCAATAGCACGCCTATAATCGAAGGTATTGCTGCAAACAAAAACAAGTTTTTGTATCCTAAGAACTTAAATAGTAAAATACAAAATATCGTTCCGCATACGGCGCCAAGGTTATCCATTGTCCTTAGTAAACCGAAATTTCTCCCTCTGTTTTCTCTTATGGATATGTCTGCAATTATTGCATCTCTTGGAGCGGCTCTTATTTTGCCCGCCCTGTCTAAAATCCTGAATGGAATTAACCAATGCCATGTGGTCGTTAATGCATAACCGATTCGTGATAACGAACCACAAAGATACCCTAACCAGATAAATATTTTTCTTTTTCGTATCCTGTCGGAAATATAACCCGACACTGCCTGAGATATTGAAACGATGGCATCTCCCAGACCGTCTATAAGTCCGAGAACTGCCATATTTGCGCCTAAAACATTTCTTACAAATAGTGGCCAGATTGGATAAATTATATCCGAACCAAAATCATTCAAAAAAGAAACTATAGAAAATATTTTAATAGTTCGAGGAGTATTCTTTTTTTCCATAATGCATCAGTAGAAATTCTTTTTCAAAAAAGTCAATATTTTTTCATAAGTTTTTGTGTATAATACCCCATTCCATTTTTTTCAAAAAAAGTGATTGACAAAAAATAGAATTCAAAGCACTATATATAATGTTGTTTATCAATTTTTGGCATTAAAGTATAAAAGTATATGTCAATTGAAATGAAAAAGGGGGGAGTATGCGTAAATATATGAAGTTTGTTTTTGCGCTTCTGCTTTGTGGAAGTGTAGTATATGGAGCAGGAAGATGGACATTAACCGCAGGAAATCTTAACGTAGCAAGATCCGGAGCTACAAGTTCATCGCTTTCAGATGGAAGAGTTATGACATTTGGCGGTATGTCAAGTAATGCCAAGATAAGTTACGAAGTCTTTGACCCGTCTACGGGAAGATGGCAAGCAGCGGCACTCCCTGTTGCCGATAGTACTATGGGAGGAATTGACCATACCAACGCAATGTTATTGCCAAGCGGAGATGTTTTAGTTGAAAGCAATAAGGGATATCTATGGCTTTATAAACCAGATACAAAAACATGGGAAAACACATGGCAACATTGGCAAACATCTTTTGCAGGGTCATTGCAGGAATGTTGGAATTTAATGTATGACGGAAGAGTGCTTTTTGTTGACCATCCGGGTGGACCACCCTGTTATATTTATGAATGGAATGTAGATACTTTACGAAGGATTGCCAATAATATTGATGGCTCAAGTGGTTTATATGACCGTTTTTATTCGGCAGAAGTAAGATTGCCGGATGGAAAGGTAATGATGGTTGGTGGTTGGAGGCTTGACCAGCAAGTATATAGCTCTTGTGAAGTTTTTGACCCGATTTCGGAAACATTTAGTTATACAGGTTCTCTGTTGACCGGATTGGTTAAGCATGTAGCTGTTTTGTTAAGAACAACCCCTCAAAAAGTATTAACTGCAGGGGGCAACACGACAACATCACAGATCTTTGATGTAGCAACTCAAACATGGTCATATTCAGGGGCAACGCAAAATGTTTCTCCGAGAGTAATAGCGGACTTGACGCTGCTTCCGAATGGAAAAGCTTTGTTAATGGGAGGAAGTGGTTTGAATAGTTGTGAACTTTATAACCCCTTAACTGACCAATGGACAAATGCAGATCCCATGACAATAGAAAGATGGCATTTTGTAACTACAATTTTGCCTACCGGTAAAGTTCTTGCTCACGGAGAATATAATACGGGTGGTGACGTGAGAACCGAAATTTATGACCCTGCAGAAAATGCAGGCTGGACAACTCAAATGGCATTGAATGTTGCTCGTAGCGCAGCTACCACAACATTATTGCCAATAAAACATACTGCTAATTGCTCTACAAATATTCTTATCGTAGGCGGAGAAAATAGTGGCGGGACCGCATTAGCTTCCTGCGAATTATTTAATTATAAAGACAATACAACGGCTCTTACGGGGACATTGGGAACGCCAAGAACACATCATACGGCAAATTTGACACCTGACCCGGATGGCAAAGTTTTTGTCACCGGGGGGAAGAATGGAGCAACGGCTCTTAGTTCTTGCGAAATGTATAGCTTGTCTGGTGGAACTTGGGCACCTACGGCAAGTATGGGGACTCCAAGATTTGACCATACATCCACTTTGCTAAAAGATGGAACCATACTTGTAACCGGTGGAGAAAATACTGCTTATACAAATACTTGTGAAATATTTAACGGGACTGCTTGGACAGCTACTACAGGAACAATGGCAACAGCAAGAGCAAGACATACCGCAGTATTGTTACTTGATGGCAGAGTAATGGTAATTGGCGGAGAAACATCGGCAGGAAACCCAACCAATGCTTGTGAAATTTATGACCCGAGTACAGGAGTTTGGACTTCTGCAGGTAGTGCAGTTACAGCCCGTTCGTGGCATAGTGCTGTTTTATTGCAGAGCGGTAAAGTTCTTGTAATAGGTGGGAAAAATGCGAGTGGAACGGCATTGTCAAGTTGTGAAATTTACGATCCTACTTTAGCTACATGGAGTACAGGAGGCACATTAAATACTGCGCGTTATTTACATAGCGCTGCGATGACTTATGCAGGTCTCGTAATAGTATCCGGAGGAAATGGAGACTTAGCATCTTGTGAATTGTACGACCCGGCTACAAACGCATGGTCAAACACCGGAACTTTTGGCCCGGGGAGAAGTTGTCATTCAACGGTTCTTGTTCCATATACTAAACCTTTTGTGTATGCAATCGGGGGAACCAGCGGCAGCACTGCCCTCAGTTCCATAGACAGATTTGATTTTGGACTTGGATACGAATCCAACTGGCAATCAACTATAAACAGTCATTACTCGATAATACCTATATCTTCTACTATGAATATTAAAGGGTCACTTTTCAGGGACATAACAGAGGCAGATGGTGGAAATCATTGTCATACAGCAAGTACAGACCACCCAATCATATCACTCGTTCGTATTGGAGGTGGTAACTTCCAGAGTAACGGAGGCGGAGATATTATTACTATGCCTTTAAGTTCTTACTGGGATACCGCTAATACAACTGTGCACCCGAAAGTGTCAGATTTTGCAGGGTATTATAGACTGTGGTCAATAGTAAACGGTATCCCTTGCAAATGGTGGGCAGAATGTGCAGGAGTGGAAGAAAATACGGATAAAACTCTCAATGAAGATACGGATATTAAAGTATTCCCGATTCCGGCAACCACTTCAGGAATCAACTTCCAGTTAACCAAAAAAACGCTTAATCCCGTTAATCTATACATTTATGACCTTAGTGGCAGTCTTGTTAAGAGTATTTTATTTGCCACTCCCGGTACAGTTAATACGATTTGCTGGAACGGAAGAAATAATGATGGGAAAAAAGTGCAGACAGGTATCTATTTCTATTCTGTAAATGGAGAGGGGTTTGCACACAAAGGGAAATTCATAATAGTAAAATAATATATTTAAAATAGTAGATAAGAAGAGTTTATAACTATAACTGGGAAGCAGATTGTTGTAGTTTAATAAGAGCATTGAATATGGATGTTTATGCTCTGCTTTCTAGTAAAATTGTAATATGGCAATTGTGGGATGTGTTGTAGATAAATACAAAGAAGATAAGCTAAAGAATTGAGGTTCTTCATCTTAGTACCATCACTGATAATTGTAGAAAAACAAAACTTTCATTAATATAGAATAATAGGTAAAATTTAATTTTAAGGAGAGAAATATGTCTAAACTTTTGAAAAAGAGGCTTTCTAGAAGAATTAAATCAACAAAACGTTCTTCAATAAGAGAAGCACTTAGATTAACTGAGAACTTAGACATTATATCATTTGGGGGAGGTTTGCCTGATTCTGCCTTGTTCCCTACAAAAATAATAGAAAAAGCTACTATTTCTGTTCTCTCAACGGATAGCAAACGCATACTCCAATATGGTGCTTCCGAAGGCTATATGCCGTTAAAACAAGAACTTATTAAAAGATTAATTCAAAAAGAAAAAATAAAACTTACGGCAGAGGAACTTATCATAACAACGGGTTCGCAACAAGGGCTGGATATTGTAGCAAAAGTATTTTTAAATTGTGAGGATGTTGTGATAGTTGAAGAGCCTTCCTACCTTGGTGGATTGATGGCATTTAGGTCTTACGGAGCAAGATTTATTGGTATCCCCTGTGATGAGAATGGAATGCAGGTAGAAATAATAAATGACAAATTAAAAAATTTAGCTAAACACGAAATTAATAAAATAAAATTCGTTTATGTCGTTCCCGACTTTCAAAATCCGGGCGGAACAACGTTAACTCTTGAAAGACGAAAAAAATTAATTGAACTTGCAGAAAAATACGACTTCTTGATAGTTGAAGATACTCCTTACAAAGAATTAAGGTACTCAGGTAAAAATATTCCTTCTTTATTTTTGCTTGCTCCACGAGGTAGAGTTATTACACTTTGTACCTTCAGCAAACTATTATGCCCGGGTTTTAGACTTGGTTATGCTTTTTCAAGTAAAGATATTATTTTTCAGCTTGCAACAGGGAAACAAAGCACAGACCTTTGCACGCCACCATTTATCCAGGCAATACTTGCGAAGATACTTAAAGACAACGAATTGGACAAACATATACAAGGTCTGATTAGTGCCTACGATAAAAAACAAAAAGCTATGCTTAATAGTTTAAACAGGTATATATTACCTTTGAAAATATCAACTATAGAATGGACAAAGGTAGAAGGTGGATTGTTCTTATGGGTAACATTGCCAAAATACATAGATACTGAAAAAATGATAATAAAAGCAATAGAAAAAAAAGTAGCCTATGTGCCGGGAACAGATTTTTATCATGATGGCTCACTCAAAAACCGTATGAGATTAAATTTTTCATCGTCCACTATTGAGCAAATAGATATGGGCATAAAAAGACTTGCTGAAGTTATAAAATCGGAAAAGCGACGATTTGAAAATTTAGCGAAATAATTTTAAAAATTAGAACAAAGTTTTTCATGTCAGGTGAAAAATATATAATGATTTAATTATTAAAAATGTTAAAAGAGATTTTCCGAAAACACAGAAAAACAAACAAATGATTAATTTAATTTTTATAATTTTATTAAACAGCACGCCGCAGAGATATATTGAACTTCACGAATTTAACCGTGCTATCCCTATGATCACTGATTCGCAAAAACTCGGGGCTTTATATCTTAGAATGCATAATTATGCAAAAGCGTTGCCGTTAGTTAAAGAACCATTTCAAATTGCTTATATCTATGAACGCAAGGGAGAATTAGATTCAGCTATTAAATATTATAAAAAAGCTGATTCTCTTTTGATGCCTCATTCTCTTTTCAAGATTGCCTATTGTCTTTTAGAGATGAAAAGATATAGCGATGCGTTAAGTTATTTGAATAAGATAGTAACGGATTATCCCGATTTTGTATATATCAGAACCGCATACAAAGGGCTTTCTGATTGTTATTCGGCGCTCGGGAATTATGCGACCGCAATATCCGTTATAGAAAAAGGATTCGTTCCCCCACTTTCCTGGTATTATGTTGCAGTTCTTAAAGAACGTTCAAAACAAAGCGCTAAAGACCTATGGTTAAGACTGGCAACTGATTATCCTCAATCAGAATATGCAAAGTATTGTCTTGATAGAATACCCGATGACAGCTTAAGATTAAAAGGCCGGATAAATTATTTTGCCAAAGATTACGAAAAGGCAATTTCCTGTCTTGGAGATATAAAAGGGGAAGAAGAATTCGTAGCCCATAGTTTATTCAATAAAAAACTTTACGATAGGGCAGAAATTCTTGCCAGAGATAAGGGTTTATGGAAGATAGCGGGTGACTGCGAAAGAAAATTGGGCAACCTGGAACTTGCATTAAGATATTACCAGCAATCCTCGGATTCGGAAGCTATATTCTGGAATGCTTATTGCTTGCATCAACTTGGGAGAAAAGAAGAAGCGATGCTTAAGTATAAAGACGTTCCACAATGGAGCGATAATTCGGAAGTTGCTGACCTCAGAGCAATTGTGCTTGCTACGGAACTTAAACGTTTTGATGTTGGCTTTGAGGCCTGTAAAAACATATCTGCGCCGACGTCATATTACTGGACTTATAAGTTGTATGAGTTGCAAGGGAAAAAAGATTCGGCAAAAATCTATTTAACGAAAGTAATTAAAGAATATCCTTTTTCTTATTATGCATGGCTTCTAAATGAACGCAATTTATCTCCTTTCCGGGAAAAAACATCCGTAAGTTTATTGGAATGCGAACCGTTGCAGTGGATTAATCAATGGGCAAAAACTCCTTATACTGTTAAAGGGAACGAACAGGTTAGTTTCAGAAGGGGAGAACTTTTATTGAAATTAGGGATTACTAAAGAAGGAATAGATGAGGTAAGGGCTATTAATAATGAGCATCCTCTTTTCTATTGGAAAATAGCAAAATTGTTTTATCATTATGGAATAAACGACCTTGCAATAGTGTATGCCAAGAAAATTAATTTCCCGGGTGCGATACCAAGGAAATTTGCAGAAGTCCTTTACCCTGTATGCTTTTTGCCTACTATTGATGAGTTGCCCCATGAACTGGATGAATTTCTGCTTCTTGCTATTATGAGGGAAGAAAGTCAGTTTAACCCGGCTGCATTATCCTGCTCGAATGCTATGGGGTTGACACAGGTTATTCCCAAAACGGCAAAACATATTGCGCGAGAATTGGGAGTCAGCCATTACAATATGTTTGACCCACCTACAAGTATAAGGTTTGGCGCTCATTATATAAATAAAATGAAAGAACTTTTACATAACAAAGAAGAGTTCGCCCTAGCAGCATATAACGGAGGGCCGGATAATGTTAGAGACTGGATAACTTCTACGGATACGTCAAAAATAGATTGCTGGGTTGAACAGATTCCCTTTGACCAGACGAGAAGATACGTAAAAAGAGTTATTGGTAATTATTGTGCTTACGAACAAATATACGGTGAATGAAAAGAGTAGTTATTTTACTTTTAGATGGCGTTGGTTGTGGCGCATTACCTGATGCGATAAAATACGGCGACGAAAACTCCAATACGCTTGGCAATCTTGCCAATCAATTAGGCGAACTAGATTTGCCGGTGCTTCAATCACTCGGACTCGGTAACATAATATCCATAAAAGGCGTTCCTCTGTTGGATTCTCCCTTAGCGTCTTACGGTAAAGCAATGGAACTTTCCGCAGGAAAAGATTCCACGATAGGACACTGGGAATTGATGGGAGTTGTTACGTCAAAACCGTTTCCTGTATTTCTTGATGGTTTCCCTGAAGCTATGTTGAAAAAATTTAGTTCTGCCATTCCACAGGGCAATGTGCTTGGTGGTGAAGCTGCTTCCGGGACGGAAATCATTGCCCGGTTAGGAGATGAACATATAAAAACGGGATATCCGATAGTCTATACTTCGGCTGATTCGGTATTTCAAATTGCTGCGCATAAATCCGTGATTCCTCTCGATGAGTTATATAGGCTTTGTGAAATTGCAAGAGAAATGTTTCCGGATATAGCAAGAATAATTGCCCGTCCCTTTATCGGTGAATCAGGCGCATTTAAAAGAGTGCCGGAAAGAAGAGACTATTCGTTGCCTCCACCGGGGATAACTTTATTGGATTTGCTAAAAGAAAAGAATTTTGAAGTTACTACGATAGGTAAAGTAAATTATTTATTTACAGATAGAGGGATAACGGAAAGCATTAACACAAAAGACAATTTTGATGTTGCGGACAAGACAATGAAAACCCTTGCCAGCAAAACTGCTGATGGGATTATTTTTGCTAATTTTTTAGATTTTGATATGTTGTGGGGACATAGAAATGATGTAGCAAATTTTGCAAAAGGACTTGAATATTTTGACGAATGGTTGAAAGGGTTCTTAAATAAATTAGATAAAAACGATATACTTTTTATAACTGCAGACCATGGGAACGACCCGACTACGTCTTCTACCGACCACTCAAGGGAATATATTCCTATTTTAGTTTACGGGGATAAAATTGCTAAAGGGAAATATATAGGGGTAAGACAAACTTTTGCAGATGTCGGCGCCACAATCGGTGAACATTTTGGAATAAAACTTCCCCAGGGAAAAAGTTTCCTGTCAGATGTATTGTAACTCAAGCTTCCAGCTTGAGCCCCTTTGTTTTTGGGTGTAGGGACTTGATTCCTGACTGCCGTTAGACACGCTATCAAGACCATTTTGTTTGTTGTCTTCGGCCGTAGCGCGACCTTTTAAGGTCGCTTCTTTTCTTATTAGGGGAAAAAATAATCTTTCTGTTATCTGCGGTAATCTGCATGAGAATCTTTTTTTATCCGTTTATTTGTTTCTCTATATCCTAGTATTTCTTTCTGTTTTTATCCTGATAACCTGCGGGCATCTGCGTCCAAAGCCTTTCTTTTCCTTTGTGGTTGGTTTTAGGGATATCAAACTCTTGGAAAAGTTTTTATTATCATTTCGAGTCCCATTAAAATTAATGCAAGCCAGAAAAACCAATTCCTGATTAAAACATAATTTTTAGATAAGTCTATAGCACTTGAAGGCGAGGCAAATTCATTGCTTATATTAACTGCAAAAAACATTGCATCTTTTACGCCCACCCCCTGTAGTTCATAAATGCCGGGCACCTCTGTCGGTAGACTTACATATATGCCATCTGATTCTATAACAGAATTAAGCCTGTAATCTTTATTCTGGCCGTCTGAGATGCAGTTGCATAAATAAGTTCCTGATTTTTCTACTTTAAGGCTCGCTTTCTCCCCTACTATAAAATTATGTTTTTGGATTTGTTTGCCTGCTATCCAGTATACTATACGTTGCATAAACAGGACAAAAGAAGGGGAAATAATAAAATCATCCGAGAATTGGTTTAATGGAAAAGCAAGCCACAAATTGCGGTTTTCTAATTCTACAATTGCAGGAGAATTATTAGAAAATCTTGCAAGTATTTGTGAGCTACGTAATAAATTACTGTCCAGTTGTGCGACTCTTGTAAATCTGGCTTGTTTAAGTTCAATAAGAATATCTTTATCGTCAAATATAGGATGCATTTCTGTTAAATTAGTTAATCTAAGAAACCCTGATTTTACCGTAGGCGCATCTGACGGCGCAAAAATAGTATGCGGTGTCTGGGGTATGGAATTTCCATTGAATATAATAACATCATAGTTATTTGCATCGGCGTTATTCGATAAAATTGAACTTATATTTTTCAAGCTGGAAGCTTGAGTTACATTTATGCTTAAAGTAATTTTTGAGTTTCCTCCCGGTGGCGCAAGCGCATTTTCTATGAAAAATGAATTCAAAGTATCTCCTGTGATAAGGACTTTAAGTGGAGGCATAGACGGAACTACAAAATATTTTATATTATCTATATCCAGAGCATCGGATTCTATTTGCAGGGAGCCATATTTTGCCTTTTCCGATAAAGGGAATAAAGTTATTGTATTTGAATTTGCAGGGATAGAAACTTTTGCCGACAGTGTCGTTTCTTTGGTAAACAAAGTAATGATTTTTTCTGCGGATTTGGAAGTGTGATTTGTTATTTTTACAAACAATTTTGAATTTTCGATTAGTAAAGAATCTATAGAGAAATTATCGTCCCTGCCGTCAATTTCTATAAGTTTAACGTTTGGCAGTTTGGATATTTTCCCTAATTTTGTGATTATGTAATCCGGGTATTCTCGAGTCGTATCCGTTTTGGATTGGAACGCAAATCTTTGGAACTTAGCGGAAGGAGTCGCCTTAGGATATTCGTTGTATTTAGTCCCGGAGGCGAACACTAATTTTGCTCCTTTGATTTTATGCGCTTCTTTTAGCCCGAGTTCAAAAATCGTGGATTTGCCGTTTTTTGTTAACATATCATAAGAATCGTCAAGCAGGACTATGTTTTGTTTTTTATTCAGAGTAGGGTTTGCAAAGCCAAGAATAATAAACAAAAGGATTAGCGTGCGTAAAATTAGCAGTAATATGTCTTTTGGTTTTTTAAAAGATTGTTTTCCTTGTTCTGATTGCCGGAAAAACATAGTGCTTGAAAACAATACGCGGCGGGTGGTTTTCTTGTGCCATAAATGAATGAGAAAAGGGATCGGCAAAGTAAACAACCAGAAAAGAAAATTAGGTGTAAGAAAATTCATTTTTGTTTATGTTTCGCAAGATAATATATAAGAGCATTTTCGAGTGGCTCGGAAGTTCGAATTAATAAATAATCAACGTTACGGGAACGAAAAGTTTTTTTATATAAATCTATGCATTTATTAAGTTCTTTTTCGTATGAGGATTTTAGAGTTGGCGTAACGGAAATTTCAGCCTCCGTTTCAATGTCTTTCAATATTATTGATTCGTTGATTTTAAGTTTATATTCAGAATCGTCAAGTATGTGAAATATGATTACTTCGTTCCCTCTTGCGCTTATGTTTTTTACTGCTTTAACAATATCTGCTGTGGGAATAAGTAAATCCGATAAAATAATTATAAGACTTCTTTTTTTTATCTGTGCTAACAGGGTGTCAATGTTGGATACGATTTTAGTGTTGTTGGAAGGTTTACTTTCATCCAATATTTTCATTAACCGCGCCAGGTGTGATTTTGTTGTGGCAGGCGGTTGGAACACGGAAAGTTTCTCGTCGAAAATTGCAAGTCCTACGGCGTCTTTTTGTTTCATAAATAGCCACGAGAGGGAAGCTGCGAGATAACTTGCGTATTCGAATTTTGATAAAGTAGTTGAAGTATATTTCATAGAAGCGCTGCCATCCAATACTATATATACGTTGAGATTAGATTCTTCTTCAAATTGTTTCGTATAGAATTTATTGCTTCGCGCATACACTTTCCAGTCAATCCGTTTTAGTTCATCTCCTGCCTGATAGTTTCGGTGGTCTTTGAATTCGGTTGAAAACCCGTGATAAGGGCTGCGGTGAATACCGATTAATGCCCCTTCAACTATAATACGTGCGCGAAGTTCCATTGTTTTAAGTTTCGAAAGAACTGCAGGATCAAGATAGGTATGCATTTATATATATCGACTTTATTTGTATCATACTAATTTTCGTTACCACCTAAACTCTTTATACTCTCTATATTTTTTCTCCTCTGTGCCCGGTCCCGCTTTGGCGGGACGGTTTATTTTCTGTTCTTTTTTAATTTTGATATTTCCAGCAAAGCTGGATAATTTGGTCTAATCCCACCAAGGTGGGAAAGTCCAACTAATAATTTTTGATTTTTAATTTCCATTGTATCCTACCAGTATTCTTTTTCCTGTTCTACTGTCGTAGATTGCCCGTGTCCCGGGTATATAATCGTATTTAAAGGCAATACCAGAATTTTATCTTTTATGCTTTTTTTAATGTCTTTTTCGTTTCCCCCGAAATCCGTTCTTCCGTATCCGCCCTCCGGGAAAATAGTATCTCCGGCAATTAATATTGGCGGGTTAGCAGAAGGGATAAAGAAACAGCAACCGCCGGTTGTATGTCCGGGGGTATGTATAACTTGGAGCCCGGTAAGAACGTCTCCGTCATTAAATAAAAAATCAACGCATTCTGCTTTATCAAGCGTATGAGAACCGCATTTTATTTTTAGTTTGTTTTTTAAGGGGATAACGGCGCCGGTATGGTCCCAGTGATTATGAGTCAGTAAAATATATTTAATTTCAGAAATATTGTTTTTTTTCAACTCGGATAAAATCTTTTCCGGTTCAGCGCCCGGATCAATAATTATGTTACAATTGTTAATACTAATTATATATACGTTTGTTTGCAACATTCCAACTTCCAGTTGTACGATTTTCATATTTTACCTCTCTCACTAATTTACTGAAATGTCAGAATTTATTTTGCAGCGTATCGCATACTTTTTTACCCGCAAGTCTAAATAACATAGTTTTTCTTTGTTTTTTGTCAATCAAAAAAGGTTGACAGAGTTTTATAGAAGTTATAGGATAAAACTAGTCTTTAAGAATGAATATAATACTTTTATTAACGGTGTTATCCAACCAACCGATATCATTTGCGGCAAATAATCTTCCATTGATATTGAGTCTAAATACCTTAAGTACGAATACTTCGGGAAACATTAATCCCATATTAATCCCTGAAGATTCTCTGAAAAAAAAATCGTTTTTTAAATATGAATACTTGCAGGAACTTACAGCTGCTTACGTTTTTGGTTCACTTGGTTATTACACTGCAGCTTTAATCGGTTACGAAAAATGGGATACTAATGGCGTTGCTATTCCCGGGTATGCTTTTTATGGGCTTTGTGCTTCTTTAGGTACATGGTGGGTAGGAAATAAATGTTCAAAGGGCAGTTTTTGGAATACATTAGCGGGTTGTGTTTTATTGCCTTCAGCTATAGCCGTCTTAAATAAATATGCAATAAAATCCTCGGCAGTAGGAGACATTGTTGTCTTTTGTTCCGTCCCGGTCGGTGCATTCTTAGGATTTAATAAATTTTTCTTAAAATAATTATACATAAGGAGCGTGATATGCATAAACTTATATTTGCAGCAGTTTTAACGGCATATTGTTTTCTATCAACGGCAACAATAAAAGCCGAAACTACGACTAAAAAAGCAAATAAACACTGGACTATACTTGTCTTTTTGAACGGGGATAACGACTTGGAAGGTGCGGCAATGGGGGATATGAACGAAATGGAAAGAGCCGTTGACACCTCTAAATATAATGTAATAGTTGAATTCGATAGGTCGCCGTTTGGTGATGTCTCCAACGGCAATTGGTCGGATACAAGGACTTTTTATGTAACTCCTGACCCAAGCGTAGATAAAATTATTCGTTCAACCATTATAGATTCCGGATTCGAGGCCAATATGGGCGACCCAAATGCGTTAATTGATTTTGTAAAAAAAGGAATACAGGATTATCCTGCAGATAATTATATGCTTGTTGTCTGGGATCACGGAAACGGTTGGTTGAAAAAACAAAACCGTCTCCCCTTAAAAGGTATAAGTTACGATGAAACAAGCAATCGTGAAATGGGTGTAGCAAACGGTGAATACGCTTATGCTATAGATAGTATAAGCGCTTTGCTTGGAAAAAGATTGGATGTTTTTGCAAATGATGCCTGTTTAATGGGGATGCAGGAAGTGGCTTATGAAGTAAAAGACAATGTAAGTTGTCTTATTTCTTCGGAATTAAGCATCGCTTACGACGGCTATCCGTATGATGACATATTGAATTGGTTAAATGTTAATCAAAATGCAACTCCCGAAGAATTATCAAACGCAATAGTTGATAAATATACGATTTCATACAATGGCGGTTCCCAGGGAACCCAGGATGCAACCTTGTCCGCTCTTAAATTAGATAATGAATTTTTACATTTGTCTCATTGCATTGATGCTTTTGCAGTAGAGCTTATTAAGATAAAGGGGAGAAATAATACGAACATTGAAACCGCATATACTGAAACCCAATGTTTTGATAACAGTTGGGTATACTCTTATGATATTTATGACTTCGCTTATAACATTAAACAAAACGTAAATATTTCCGACAGTATTAAAAGTTGGGCGGATTCAGTTATGCTGGCAATAGATTCCGTTGTAATAAACGAAGGACATTGTTCAACTCCACCGGCTTTGTTGGAAGGTTCTCACGGGATAGCCATTTATTATCCGGTTGGGTTTAACATAGATACTACGTATAAAAATCTTACTCTCTCTAAGGATTTGCCTAACTGGATGAACTTCATAAAGGGTGATACTCTTGGGATAGAAGAAATATCAAATATCAAATATCAATCCGCCTCAGGCGGATCAAAATTGGAAATAATAAAAAATAAGATTTGTTTGTCCGTTCCAAATAACTATTATACGAATACACGAATAACTATCTATGACCTCTGCGGAAGGACGAAAGAGATTGTTTATAGCGGTGTTCTAAGCAAAGGAGATTACGTCTTTACGCCGAAGATAAAAAAGAGCGGAATATATTTCGTGAGATTGAAAACAAATTCTGGTTTCTATACCCAAAAACTTATTATAACAAGATGAATATTGATTGTTGCCTTTAGTTTAAGTTGCATCAATCCCTATAGATTCCAATTCTTTGTTGACAAAAATAGGATTACATAATAGTATGGAAAAATTATTATAGGAGGTGATACTGTAAAAAAGACTTTGGTAGTAGTTGTAGAATAGTTATTAACAAAAGAATTTGTAAGGAGGAAAGATGAAGAAGTTTCTAAGCGGAGTTTTAGTATGTTTGCTTGCAGGTAATCTGTTGGCAAAAGATGCAAATGTCAGTAATGTTAGCGCAGTGAAAGGCGAGACATTCATTAAAAGTACAGTAAGCACAGTTAGTAACGTTAGCAATGATTCAAAAGTCGGAACTGCAACAAGAGAAACAAGTAATGAAAATCTTGTCGTTCAAAACAGCAAAATGGTTACGTTAAGGGAAATAAATTACCAGGGTTGGGTTGGAAATACAAGCGACACTGTTGGAATTACGGACACGCTTGCAATGTCTTTCAGAATATATGATGCGAGCACAAGCGGTACTTTGTTATGGAGTGACACTTATACCGGAGTAGAAATAATCAGGGGTGTATTCAATGTGTTGTTAGGAAGTGATACCACTTTACCACTGAACATTTTTACGGGAGCCCCTTTATGGTTAGAAACCCAGATAGAAAGTGATATACTTAGCCCGAGAAAGAAAATGGTAACCGTAGGCAGCGCAATATATGCGGATAATGCAAATTATGCAGCTTATGCAGGGATTGCTCTTGCTACGGGCGATACCATATGGGTTGAATCGGGGAACTATATTTATCCTAAAAAAGTAAGTGATTTTACTATTTATACAGGAACTTCTACTTCTACAATAGGACTTTGCTATGTGGCAGATGTTAATACACGAGCCATTACCAACTGGAACAATGAAAACACTCAATCACTGCTTAATTATAAAGAGGCATCCGGAAATAGATATGCAGGAAGATTTATAACTAATGGGGACTCAAGCGCAACTGACTATGGAATATATGCAAAAAGTGGCGGTGAATACGCAGGTTATTTCGATGGAAATGTCAATGTAACAGGCGATTTCAGAGCTGCAAATCTTCCGGGAGTGGTAAGCGTTAATGATAATAGATATATTACTCTGGCAAGCACAGATTCTGTCGTTGATTCATTAGTTGTTAATGCCCCTGATTCCGGAGTTGTAGTAGTAACTTTAAACGGGACGTTAAATTTTAATCATACTAATGGGACAAAAGATGTGGTACGCGCTTCTATATCAAAAACTCATTTAATAAATTATGATAATATGTCTTTTACCTCTATATCGTCTGATAATGAAACTGCAGATAATTATCTTTCTTATACAACAACGCTTACAGAAAAAGTAACGGCAGGCCCGCATACTTATTACGCAGCATTTGATGCGTTTTCCGGGCATGCAGAAATTATACGATATTACCTTACGGCAACTTACTATCCTAAGGCTTATGGCACGATAACAAAATCACTTAAAAGCAAAAGAAGTCAGAATAATACAGTGGGACCGGATCCTTATAAATAACAATGGAACTTATGAAAGACTTTACTCTAACTCTAATAAGGAAACCTGTATTAAACTTTAAAATGAATAGTTTAAGAAATGATAAATAAAAGGGAGGATAGAATGAAATATATTTTAACATCACTCCTTTTTGCGAGTTTGGTATTTGGCGCTCCTCAATACGTGATGACGAAGTCCGTATTGTGCGGCGGTGGGAATAGTTCGTCTTCTACTAGTTATGTCCTTAAGGATGCAATCGGGCAGCCTGTAATCGGGCAGTCCGGTTCTTTAAATCGTATTGAACAGGCCGGGTTTTATAACTATATTGGCGAACATATG